>CAYXVP010000180.1:0-4867 GCA_964468305.1 uncultured Anaerolinea sp.
CGGGATGGGCTCCGGGGTGGCCACGGCCGCCGGCGCGCGGGTGGGTCGAGGCGTGGCGTGCGGCGCAGGCGGCCTGGTCGGCTTCGGCGTCGAACCGCCGCCGGTGCTGGCACAGGGGTGGGTGAACACGGCGGTCCAGTAGTGCTTCGGGTAGTCGGCGCCGGTGCCCTTGAACGCCCCGATTCCGATCCGGGTGAAGTCCTTGCTGAGGACCAGCGCGCGGTGCCCGGGCGAGTCCATCCAGCCGTTGAACAGAGTCTGGGTCGCGACGTCATCCGGGAAGTTGTTCCAGCCGATGTTCTCGCCGGCGATCGTGTAGCAGACGCCGCGGCGGTGCAGCTCGTCGAAGACGTTGCCGCCTGGCGGGTTCGGGATGCTGTGGCTGAAGTAGTCGCGGTCGTACATGTCCTTCGACCGCCAGCGGGCGACGTCGTGGAGGGTGCTGCTCACGTGATAGGCCGGCAGCCCGTTGGACGCGCGCGCCTGGTTGATGAGGGTGAGCATCTCGCCCTCGTCGGTCGAGGAGAACGAATAGTTGGTCCAGCCGAGGGCGGCGCTCGGGGCGCTGAACGCGAGCAGGACCGCCGCGACGATGGCGATGCCGAGCGGCAGGCCGCGGAGCGCGCGGGGATGGCGGAGACGCGTCGGCTGCTTGTCCATGGCTCCTGCGAAGGCAGGTCGGCGAGCGTGGGGCACGTCTCGTCCGAGCTGCCTTCGACTGTGCCCAACGCGCTCGAACCGAACCCCGGCTCCATGGTCCCGACCAGACCGCGCAGGGGTACCAACTTCCCTCCCCCAACCTACCGGACCGCACAAATCTCGATCCGCGCGGAATCCCCGATACGATCGTGGCGTGAGGACCGTCGTCGTCGGGTCGGGGGTCATCGGCGCTTGGACCGCCCTGTGGCTGCGGCGGCGCGGCCACGAGGTGACGCTCGTCGATCGCTTCGGGCCGGGCAACGAGCTGGGCTCGTCGGGCGACGCGTCGCGGATCACGCGCAGCAGCCACGGCCCGGACACGCATTACCCGCGCTGGCAGCGGCGAGCGCTGGGCCAGTGGCGCGAGCTCGAGCGGGCCTCCGGGACGAGGCTCTTCGAGCAGACGGGCGCGGTCTGGCTCGCCAACGAGAACCAGACCCTCGAGGCCGACTCGCGCGTGACCTGCGCGAGCCTCGGCATCCCGACGGAGTCGTGGACCCCGGACGACCTGGCCCGGCGAGTTCCCGTGATGAATCCCGCGGGCGTGCCGTGGGCCCTGTTCGAGCCCGAGGCCGGTGCGCTGTTCGCCCGCCCGGGGGTGATCGCCGCACTGGCAAGATTCGAGGCCGAGGGCGGTGAGATCGTCGTCGGTCGCGCGTCCGGACCGCTCGCCGAGGACGGCGACTCGCTCGGCGAGGTCCACCTCGCGGACGGCAGAACCCTGCGCGCCGACGCGTTCGTCTTCGCCTGCGGGGCATGGCTGCCCGAGCTGTTCCCGGAGGCGCTCGGCGGGCTGATCGAGCCACACCGGCAGGACGTCATCTGGTTCGCGCCGCCCGAAGGCGACGCCCGCTACCTGGTCGGGCAGCTGCCGGTCTGGATCGACTTCGAGCGTTCGTTCTACGGCTTTCCGTCGTTCGACGGCGTGAGCGTGAAATCCTGTCCCGACTGGCTCGGCTCGATCGAACGTCCGGACGACTCGTCCCGGGAGGTCGCCGAGGCGACCGTCGAAGCGTCGCGGACCATCCTGCGCAAGCGGATGCCGGGCCTCGCCGAGCAGCCGCTGGTGAGGCGCTGGACGTGCTTCTACGAGGTCACGCCGGACGCAAATTTCGTCATCGACCGGCACCCGCGGCTGGGCGACACGTGGATCGCCGGCGGCGGGACGGGCCACGCGTTCAAGCACGGCCCCGTCATCGGCGAATACCTCAGCGCGCTGATCGCGAACGACGCGGCGGCCGCGGCCGAGCTCTCGCCGGGCGACGACCGCTTCGCGATCCGAGCGCGCGAGGCCAGCCCGAGCTTTCGAACGAGCGGGAAGAACCCCCTCGAGGCCGCGGCAACGGCCTGATCGACACCGGTACCGACGTCGGCGGCGGTGGCCGCGGAACACCGGCTACACTCACCGGCGCGCTGGCTCCCGGTCGATCAGATCGGCCGGTCGAGCGCGCGCCGCGGTGGCCTTAGCTCAACCGGCAGAGCATCGGATTGTGGATCCGAAGGTTATGGGTTCGACCCCCATAGGCCACCCCAGATGGCAAGCAGCCGAGCGGGTTCTCCGCTCGGCTGCTCACTGTCCCGGGGCCGGTTTCGGCCGGCCGCCCGGCGACGCTCGAACTTCGCCTTAGCTGGCCGTGCCCGAGGCGCTCGGGGCCGCGCTCGAAGAGGGATTGCTGCCGTCCGGGCCACCGGGGCCGAAGCGGAAGCCGCGGCCACGGCCCTCGAACGTGCTGATGGCGCCCGCCTTGACGATGCTGGCGTTCAGCGAGCCGTCGCTGTTCTTCGTGCCCTCGGCGACGAGGAACATGTTGACCTTGACGTCGGACAGCGCGGCGCCCTCCTTGCCGTTGACCGAGTACTTCGTCTGCCCGTCCACCTTGATCGTCGCGGTGCTGCCGTCACGGGTGCTGACGGTGATGGTCGAGCCGTCGATCTTGGTGACCTGGCCGCCGGCGGTGGGGAGGATGACCGAGACGGAGTTTATCGACCACGTGCCGTTGGATTCGAGGGTCTGCCGGAAGCCGACCTCGTCGCCGACCTTGAGATCGCCGAGCGCGATCGTCGCGCCGGCCTTGGTGTAGGTCGTCCCGCTGTCGACGGTGATGGTGCGAGTCCAGCCATCCTCGGTCTTGAGCGAGATGTTGTTGCCGTTGATCGCGGTGATGGTGATCGCACGGAGGCCGAACTCGAAGCCGCGGCCGCCCTTGAAGCCGGGCCCGCCGTTCAACAGGTCGATGGGGCCATTGGCGGAGTTGTTCGTGGACCCCGCCGCGAGCGTGCCGTGCGGCGCGGCGCCCGATGACAGCACCAGGGTCACCGTCGCGATGAGGGCCGCGACGGCAATGCCGAGGAGCCCGATGCGGACGAAGAGCGCCTGGCGCGACAGCATCGGCACGGACGCGACCGCGACCTGGGCCGGCGGCGCGACATAGCCGGTGTCGGGTGGCTCGGTCGGGTGGGTGGGTTCGTTCATGGCGTCTCCGGTTCATGCGCCGCCTTCGCCGGCGGCTGTGGAGCCCGACGATCGAGCCCGCGGCTGACAGGATGCTGAGAATCATGACGCAGACGTCGTACCCGAAAGAACCTATACTCCCCCGGAGTATCAACCGCAGGAGGACGACATGGCCGAGACACGGCATATCGACCCGGACGAGGACCCGGTCTGCGGGATGCACGTGGAGCCCGACGCGGCTCGCGCCCGGGGCCTGATGCTCGTCCACGAGGGACGCGAGTACGTCTTCTGCGGGAAGGGTTGCCTGCTCGAGTTCCGCGACGATCCAGCGGCCTTCCTCGACGAGAGGCACCTGCCGACGATGTAGGCGCCCGCGGGCGCCTGGTGGCGCCTCGCCGCCAGGGCGTCGGCCAGAATCCGTTCCGATCCTCCGTGCGGCTTGACGCTGCTGGCTACCCTGCGCGCAAAGGTGGACACGCGACGCGGGCATCGACGAAGTTCGCCCGGGGTCGCCGCACTCCTCAGCCTTCTCATCCCGGGGCTCGGCCAGGCATGGCTCGGCGCGGTCCGCCGCGGGCTTGTCGTCGCCGCACCGATCGTCCTCGTGATCGCGGCGACGCTCGGCTTCGTCGCCGGCGGCAGTCTCCGGACGATGCTCGAAGCCTTCGTGCGCCCGGGCGTCATCCTCGCCCTCCTGATCGCGATCATCGGGCTGGGCCTCTACCACGTGATCGCGATCCAGGACGCGTACCGGCTCGGGCTCCGGCAGGCGAACGCGCGGCGCGGCTGGGTCGAGCACACCAGACGTGCGCCCTCGATCCGCGGTGGAGTTCGGGGGCTCCTCTCGCCGCTGCTCGTCGTCGCCCTCGCCGGTGCGCTGGCGCTCTACGGAACGCTCGCCGTCGTCGACATCAAGGCCTACGAGGCGGCCCAGAACATCTTCGTCCAGCCCGACACGGGCTTCGTGATCCCCCAGAGCAGCTTCGAGCCGGATATCACCCCGGGGGCGTCCAGCGAGCCGGCCCCGACGGAGCTCGTGCCGCCGGAGCCGACGCCGACCCCGGTGCCGGTCCCTGCCTGGGCGGCGGACGGCCGGCTGAACCTGCTGCTCATCGGCAGTGACGCCGGGCCGGGCCGATGGTCACTCCGCAGCGACACGATGATCGTGCTCAGCGTCGACGTCGAGAGCGCGCGGGCGGTCATGTTCGGGATCCCACGCAACCTGATCAACGTGCCGCTCCCGCCGGAGAGTGCGAAGGCCTTCCGGAACGGCCTTTACCCAGACCTCCTCAACTCGCTGTACGTCTACGCGACCGGCCATCCGAGGTACTTTCCAGGCGGCGACGCGGCCGGCTTCCGGGCCCTGACCGGCGCCATCCAGCAGCTCGTCGGCGTGCCGCTCGACGGCGCGATCGTGGTGAACCTCACCGGCTTCGTCGACCTCGTCGATGCGGTGAACGGCGTGTGGGTCGATGTGCCGTACACGCTCTATGACGAGCACTACCCGGGCCCCAACGGCCAGATCACGGTGTACGTCCCGTCGGGCTGCCAGAAGCTCGACGGGACCGTAGCGCTCGAGTACGCCCGATCGCGCCACAGCAGCGATGACTACAGCCGAATGCGCCGCCAGCAGATCGTGATCCGGGCCCTGGCCCGGCAGATCGACCCCATCAAGCTGCTGCCCAAGCTCCCGAAGCTGCTCGACATCGCGGGCGA
>CAYXVP010000181.1:0-4851 GCA_964468305.1 uncultured Anaerolinea sp.
GATCTGCGACTGGTCCGCGGGTCGGTCGGCGAAGAGCGCCCGGGGCCGCGCTCTTCGAACGGCCCGTGGCGGCCCCGAGGCGCGCCGCCGGAGCCGCCAAGGTCTGGCCTCGCGGCCGCGCGGGCCGCATTCATCGCGGTCGCGGCGGGCTCACTGTTCCTGTCCATCACCGCCACGTCGACGGAACCCGCGAGCGCCTATTTCGTCACGCCGACCCGGATCTGGGAGCTGGCGCTGGGCGGGGTCGTGGCGACACTTCCGTCGCTGTCGGGTCTCGGGCGCGCGGGCAAGGCGGCCGATCCCGTCGCCTGGATCGGTCTCGGCATGGTGGTGGCCGCTGGCGTCTCGTTCAGCTCCGACACGCCGTTCCCAGGCTCGGCGGCCCTGCTCCCGGTCATCGGGACGGCCATCACGATCTTCGCGGCCGCGGCAGGGCCCTGGTCCCCCACGCGCGTGCTGAGGATCCGCCCGATCCAGCACCTCGGCGACACGTCCTACTCGATCTATCTCTGGCATTGGCCGCTCCTGGTGCTGTGGAAGACCGCAGTGGGCGACGTCACCCCGATCGCCTCGATCGGGATCCTCACGGCCACGATCGTCCTTGCGACAGCAACCAAGCTCGTCATCGAGGACCCGCTTCGGTTCGCCCCGAGGCTTCAACGACTCAAGGCGACCTTCACGCTCGCGGGGGTCGGCATGGTCGTCGTCTGCATGCTCGGAAGCGTCGAGCTGTTGGCGGCGCGGCAACGCATCGACGCCGCGGCAGCGAGCCTCCCCGGCGGCATCGTCTCCGATGGCCCGCTCGTCCAGACGGACCCCGAGGGCGATCCACTGCCTCCGCCGACCCTCGAGCCGGGGGCCACGCCCGAGCCGGAGCCGACCGATGCGCCTGCGGCCACGTTCTCCTCGAGCTCGTGCGACGGCGCCGCCGCGATCGTCCGTGGCTTCGACGTGTGCCCGCAGGATCCGGCGGCACGCATGCGGCCCCCGCCGATCGCTGCGCAATCCGACTACTCCGACTCCTATCGCGACGGCTGCTGGAACTACGCGCCCTTCGCGACGCAGCGGGTCTGCACCTATGGCAAGGGCACGGTCAGGATCGCACTCGTCGGCAATTCCCATGCCGGCCAGTGGCTACCAGCACTCCAGGTGCTCGCCAAGAGGAACCACTGGACGATTACGACCTTCCTCGCATCACAGTGCAATGCCACCGACGCGCGCCTCGAGTTCTACGTCGCCGCGAAGATCGATGGCTGCCTCGGCTACGGCCGCTGGGTACTCGGCGCGACCGGCGGCCACGCGTTTGACCTGGTGGTGACATCGGAGCGTCAATCCGTTAACACGCAAGGCGACAACTGGGCAGACACCGCGGCTGCCGCCCGGGCGGGCTACAGCACGTACCTCCAGCGTTGGAGCGCGTCGGGTGCGAAGGTCCTCATCCTGCGCGACACGCCGTTTCCCGGTCGATTCATTCCGGACTGCCTGGCGGCCCACCCGACGAACCAGCCTGCCTGTGCCGGCACGCCTGCCGACTGGCGCTCGAGGGACCCTCTGTTCGACGCAGCGAGGCAGCTGGCGCTGCCGGGCATCGAAACACTCGACACCACCGACTTCTTTTGCACGGATACCGCATGCCCCGCCGTCATCGGCTCCGTCGTCGTGTACCTCGACAAGTCGCACATGACAGCGACCTACTCGCGCTCGATCGCGCCGTTCATCGAGGCCCAGATCCTAGCCGCGCTTGGTGCCCCCGCCGATTGATCTTGTGGCAGGTTGCGGCGACCGGGGGCCCGAGAGAACTGTGGCCGCGAGGGCCGTTACATGTCGAGCGGGAAAGTCCGGCTACACGCCCGTACGCCCCGTTTACTTCAGCACCGCGAAGGCGTCGACATCGACCCTGCCGTACGTGCCGACGACGATGATCTGGAGCCTGTGCGCCTTCACGGCCGAGAAAGTCCTCGACCAGACGATCCGACGATAGGTCGTCGCGGCCGTGCCGAGGTCGATCTTGGCGACCGTGGCGCCGTCGAGCTTGATGTAGACCACGCCTCGATTGCTCGCAAGCGTGGTCACGAACCCGATCGACCGCCCCGTGAACGAGTAGGTCGCGGACCGCTTCGCCACGCTGGTGTGGCGCGCCGACCCGCCCGAATAGGACGAGGAATGGGCGAGGGCCCAGAACCCCGAGTAGGTCACTCCCAAACCGCCCTGCTGCACGAGCCTGGGGCTGAGCACCGGCCCGACCGCCATCGAGCTCGCGTGGCCGGCCCAGTCCCAGACCCTGACCTCGAACCGGATGGTCCCCGACGGGTTCAGGAAGACGTCGACGTAGGGCAACACAAACGAGGCGAGCTTGGCGAAGGCCGATCCGTTGACCGAATACCACAGCGTCGCATAGTGGACGCCACTGCCCGTATCCGAGGCGGTCCACGAGACGCGAACCGGTATCGCGGCGCCGGACAGCGAGGTCCCAGAGCGGATCGAGGTCTTGGGCGCGGCGACCATCGGCGACGAGCGATCGACGATCAGGCTGAACGCGGCCGCCGCCGCCGGCCCGGGCTGGCTCACGCCCATCAACGAGTTCGCCTGAATCGTGATGCTGAGCGTCCCCCCCGGCGGCGACGCAGCCTGGAGATCGATCGAGTAGAGCGTTTGGGCGATGTTCCCGCTGAAATCCGTGACGCTCCAGCCGGTGGACGTCCCGCCGATGCCGACGTCCGAAGCGTCAAAGCCCGTCACCGGCTCGGAGAACCACGCCTGCACGACCGCAGGCGTATCGGTGCCACCGGCCTGCGCGGTGAGAAGCAGCCGGGGTGGGCCGCCCGTGTCGCAGTCGGCCATCATGTCGCCGATCTCGATCCGGTCGCCGGTGACCGTGATTCCCGCGAGGGACGCGGTCGCGACCCCATGGCTCAATACCGACTGGCGGAGCGCGCTCGCCGCGGGAGTGGCCTGACAGGACGCCAGCAGCGCGATCGCGCCCGTGACGTGTGGCGCCGCCATCGAGGTGCCGCTGAGGTACGCGTACTGGCCGCCCGGGTACGTCGACGCGACCTGTTGGCCCGGCGCGCCGATGTCTACCGACGTCGCTCCGTAGTTCGAGAACGATGCTTTGGCTCCCGTGTCATCGATCGCCGCGACGGAGATGAGACAGTCGTACCCACGTGGCGTGCCGTCGTCGAAACGGGTGTCACATGTGTTCGCGGCAGGGTACGACGGGGTCACGTCGATGTTGGCGCTGCTGTTGCCGGCCGCCGCGACGAAGAGGATCCCGGCGTCGCCGCCGCGATTGATCGCGTCCTGGAGCGCGACGCTGTCCTCCGGGTCACCCCAGCTGTTGTTCGTCGCCACGATGTTCAGCCCGTGGCGGGTCTTGAGGTCGGTCAGGTAGTCGAGCGCGGCGACGGCGCCGCTGACGGTCCCTTCGCCATCGATGAACTTCGCCGGGATCATCGTCACGGCCCAGTTGACCCCGACGAGGCCCTCCGAGTTGGAGCCGACCCCCCCGATCGTCCCGGCCACGTGCGTGCCGTGGAAGTCGGCGGCGGTGGAATCGAAGACGCTCGCATCGTTGTGGAAGAAGTCCCAACCGTGGACGTCGTCGATGTAGCCGTTCCCGTCATCGTCGATCCCGTTACCCGGCGTCTCGAACGGATTCGTCCAGATGTTCGCCTGGAGGTCCTTGTGGTTGATGTCGACGCCCGTGTCGACGATCCCGACGAGGACGTCGCGGCTGCCAACCTGGTTATGGTCCCAGGCCTCGGCGGCGGCCGCGCCGTAGGTGGTCGAGGGGTTGCTCGTCGGACCCTCGAGGTTCCACATGTAGCCGCCGGCGTAGAGCGGGTCGTTCGGGGTGTGGTCGATCGTGATGACGTAGTCCGGCTCGGCGAAGCGGACACCCGCGCTGCCTTTGAGCGCCTTGATCGCGGCGTCGACCGAGGCGCCCGACGGAAGCGTGAGGCGCTCGACGTCCTTTGCTCGGGGTGAGATTGCGCGGTGTGCCGTCGCGTGCGCGGCCAATCGAGCGGCCGTCTTCTCGGCGTTGCCGGTGTGCTTCCCGAAGCCGACGAGGACGACGCCCGGGGCGAAGGCTCGCCCGCTCCCAGTCTTTGCCTCGGCGGGACCACGGCCGAGGTCGCGGACGGCGTGCTGTGGCGCGGCCCCGTGGGGCCCCCCGGCGAACGGGGGCTTCCCCGCCGCGACGGGCCGCGGAGCGCCGAGCAGGAGCGCCAGGCCCAGGGCCGCGGCGAAGCGCGTCACCCGCATCAGAGCGCGAGGTTGCCTGTCCAACGCGTGCGCCAGCATAGGGGCCGGTCGCGCTCGGGTCGAGACACGAAAAGGCCGGTAGCATCGAAGCCTCTGCCACGGTGCACCGATGCCCTAAGCGCCCACGGACAGGGTCAGGCTCGCGCGAAGCGTCTCGCCGGACTGCAGCTCATGAACGCTCGACCCTTCCCGCTCCTTCGCCGGCAAGGCAAGCGCGTTCGGCGGGGCGGTGAGGGGCTCGACACAGAAGGTGTCGCGCGGGGTGTAGACGACGAGCGGCGCCGGCGACGGGTCGAACGCCACCGTGAGCTCGAGGTCCGGCCAGGTGACGACGGCGGGTGACTCGGCGCCCAGGTAGCAGAGGTCGAGGCGACGGCGGCCGAGCCGCGGACCATCGCGAAGGTCGGTTCGGCTGCTCACGGTCGCGGATTCGCCGGTCGGAACCATTCGCGCGGTGAGCTGGTACGTCTCCGCCTTGACCTCGAGGCGAGGGTCGCCGCGGCGGAGGAACCAGGGGTGCCAGCCGAGCGCGGCAGGCATGGGCTCGTAGGCCTCGACCTCGGCCTCGAGGCGGAGCCCCGCCGG
>CAYXVP010000182.1:0-4841 GCA_964468305.1 uncultured Anaerolinea sp.
CGAGGCCCCTGCCGGTCCCGGCGCCGACGCGCCGCTTTGTCGCGGCCCGACGAGCAACCACGTCTCCCTCGCGCCCTTGCCCTTGACCTCCAGGGTTCCGCGCGGCTCACACACGAAGTCGTCCTTGAGCAGCTCGTCGGTCGCACGGGTGATTTGGATCTGCCCGGGCGCGCCGTGCGATTCCATCCTGCTTGCCGTGTTCACCGCATCGCCCCACAGGTCGTAGAGGAATCGCTTTCGGCCGATGATGCCCGCCACCACCGGGCCCGAGTTGATCCCGATCCGCAGCTCGAGGCCGAGGTCGCCGATCGCATCGGCATCGCGCATCGCCTCGCGCATGTCGACGGCCATCCGGGCGATTGCGGTCGCGTGGTCGGAACGAGGCGTCGGGACACCCGCGGCGACCATGTAGCAGTCGCCGATGGTCTTGATCTTCTCGAGGCCGTAACGCTCGGCCAGCGAGTCGAAGTGCGTGAACAGTCGATCGAGGATGCCGACCACCTCGGAAGCCGGCAGGCGTTGGGCGAACGGCGTGAAGTCGACGACGTCGGCGAACAGGATTGAGGCCGACGTGAAGCTGTCGGCAATGGTCTGGGTATTGCCCCTCAGCCTGTCCGCGATCGACTTCGGGAGGATGTTGAGGAGCAGGTTCTCGGCCTTGTCCTGCTCCACCCGGAGCGCGGCGAGGGCGTCAAGGCGCTGCTTTGCGAACAGCGCAAGGAGGGTGAACACAATCGTTCCGCCGACGGCGATGTTGAGGATGAGCATGAGCGTCGAGAACCAGACGGGGACCGGTGAGGGGAACCCGAGGACGCTGCCCAGGGTTCCGGTCGCGACGAACATGATCAGGAACGCGGAATACCAGCGCAGGCCTGCCGCCACGCCCCGGAAGACCAGGGCGCCGAGCGGCGCGAGAATCGCCCAGAGGCCGACGCCACCGGCAGGCAGGACGCCACCAAGCCAGATCATCGACACCGTTGGCAGCACCAGGATCGACAGGAGTTGGAACCACAGGAGCCGGTCGACGTTGTGGTCCCGCGCGAACACGACGATCGAGGTGACCGACATGACGGAATAGCCGAACGCGAGCCAGCCCGTCCAGCTGCCGAAGTACAGGTACAGGAGCCACCAGGTGATCGAGATCGGCAGGATGAGCAGGGCGATGAGGACGAGCAGCGCCTTCCGCAGACGCATGTCGTCATCGTCCGCCGGGTCTGCGCCAATGCGGGTGATCCGGGCCCCGATGGCCGCGATGAGCGCGGGCAGTCGCATGAGGGAGCGAGGATACAGGGCTGGTCGCGTTGCCCTTGCTATGGGCGCAGTACGAGTGCCTCGGTGAGCTCCGTCTTGCCGCGCAGCTCGAGCTGGCGCCGCTCAAGCTCGACCAGGTCGATCGAGGCAGATGTCGCAGTTTGGGGCGTGATCAGGATCTCGCCGGCCCGGGCCGACGACGCGAGCCGCGCGGCCACGTTGACCGCATCCCCGAGCGCCGTGAACTCGACATGCTCGGCGGTGCCGACGACGCCCACGAAGGCGACCCCGGTGTTGACGCCGATTCCGATCGGCAGCCATGGCTCGGGCCCGTCGCTGCCGGTCGCGCGCAGAAGCTCACGTCCGGCAGCAACGGCCTGCACCGCGTGGTGATCGCTCGCCAGGGCGGGAATGAAGATCGCGACAACCTCATCGCCGACGAACTTGTCGACGACGGCTTCGTGCCGGATCAGCAGTTCGGTGGCCGTTCGATAGAAGCGATCGAGGAGCATCCGAAACTCGTTGGGGCGCATCGTTTCGCCGAGGCTCGTCGAGCCGCGAACATCCGCGAAGAACAGCGTGCATTCGATCTCGGCGCCCTCGCGGTGCGTGTACAGCCAGCGGTAGCAGCCGCTGCAATAATTCGGGTTGCCGGGCCAGCGCCCTTTGCCGATGAATCGGAGCAGCGGCCCGAACGGCGGCCCGAACGGCGAGTTGCAGAACTTGCAGCGCGGCGGGCTGGGCAGCGTCCGCCAGAACCGCTTGAGCCGACGAGCCCGACGGTTCTCGATGAGGCGGCTCCGAGCGTCGTCATCGGACGCATCACCGCCGCGGGCACCCACCTGCTGCTGGTCGTCGTCCACTCCACCGCCGCCTCCGCCGCCAGTATCGATCGCGAAGCAAGCCTGGGGATGGCGCATGGGACACTACGAGCGGGCGAGTGGCGGAATGGCAGACGCGCCGGCCTTAGGAGCCGGTGTCCCGCAAGGGACGTGAGGGTTCGACCCCCTCCTTGCCCACCACAGCCGGGCGCATCCATGAAGACCCGCTGCCTGGGCCCCTTCGCCCACGTAGAACCGACCTGGGTAGTTGGCGACGACTTCCTGTCAGGCAGTCGCCGGATGACTTCCTGACACCCGCCGATCTCGACGTTGAACACGCCATGGAAGGCGCGTGTCCGCCCAATGCCCGCACCGGTTCTACCTGACAGGAACTCGGCCGGCCAGACCCCAGCCGATGCCACTTGATAGGGTGGCGCGCCGCCAAACCTATACTTCCCCTGATGGAAGTCACCGTGACCCCGGCTCCTCGAAGCTCGCTCAGCGTGCGCGTCGAGGTGCCACCGGCGCGCTTGGATTCGGCCATCGGCGAGGCCGTCAGGCACCTTTCGCAGCGAACGAAGATCCCCGGATTCCGGCCCGGCAAGGCGCCGCGGGGGGTCATCGAAGCCGTCGTCGGCAAGGAGGCGGTGCTCGAGGAGGCGATGGACCACCTCGTCCAGCGCGCCTACCGCGACGCGCTCGTCGAAAAGGAGATCCTGCCCCTCACCCAGGCCGAGGTGAAGGTCGAGCAGGGGATCGAGGGCAAGCCGGTCATCTTCACCGCGACCGTCCAGGTCCGGCCCGAGGTCACACTCGGCGACTACCGCAACTTCAACTTCAGGCCCGAGATCGAGTCCGTCGACGCGGACAAGGTCCAGAAGGTGGTCGATGAGCTGCGTGACCAGAACGCGAGCCTGTCGCCGGTCGAGGATCGGGGCGCGAAGAACGGCGACTACGCCGTGATCGCCTACGCCGGCACGCGGGACGGCGTCTCGTTCGACGGCGGGTCGGCCGAGCGGATGCCGCTGATCCTCGGCGAGGAACGCCTCATCCCGGGCTTCGAGGCCAAACTGCTCGGGCTGCGCCCGGGCGAGACGGCCGGCTTCGACATCACCTTCCCGGACGACTACCCGGCGGAGTCGCCTGCGGGCAAGCCCGCCCACTTCCAGGTCGAGCTCAAGGAGCTGCGCGAGAAGATGCTGCCGCCCGAGGACGACGAGTTTGCCCGCTCGATCGGCAAATTCGAGGATCTCGCCGAGCTGCGGACCGAGATCAAGGGCCGTCTCGAGCGCAACGCGCTCGATCGTGCGCGCCACGAATTCGCGGACAAGATCATCGAGTACGCGACGGCGAACGCCACGCTCGAGCTGCCCGACGTCCTGGTCGACCAGGAGGTCGAGATCGTCCACGACGAGCTGCGCGGCTCGATGGCCCGGCAGGGGATCGACGAGGCCGCCTACCTCAAGGCGACCGAGAAGACCGAGGCAGACCTGCACGCCGACTTCCGGCCGCGCGCCGAGAAGCGGGTGAAGGTGCTGCTCGTCCTGTCGAAGATCGCCGAGGCGGAGGGGCTGGAGATCTCCGACGCGGATGTCCAGGCCGAGGTGCGTGCCGCGCGCCAGCGCTACGGCAACGACCGCAAGACGAAGGCCTATTTCGAGTCGGAGCGCGGCCGGAGCTTCATCCGCAGCTCCTTGCGCCGCAGCCGCCTCGTCGAGAAGCTCGTCGACGAGTGGCTGGCCGCCCATCCCGATTACCCGGTGCTGCCGCACCTCGAAGACAGCGAGCCGGTCTCGCTCGACAATGCCGACTCGGAGGCGGCCATCGAGCCGCCGACGCCGGCGACCGGCGGCCGGCGCCCCAGATCGACTCGCGCACCCGTGGCGGCTCGCGGCCGCTAGTCAGTCGAAACCTCCCACCAGCCAGCTGAAGCCCAGGAGATCGCCGACATGCTCGTCCCGATGGTCATCGAGTCCTCCAGCCGGGGGGAACGCGCCTACGACATCTATTCCCGGCTGCTGAAGGAGCGGATCATCTTCCTCGGCGACGTGATCGAGGATCACCTGGCCAACCTCATCATCGCCCAGCTGCTGTTCCTCGAGTCGGAAGACCCGGAGAAGGACATCAGCCTGTACGTGAACTCGCCGGGTGGCGTGGTCACCGCCGGGCTGGCGATCTACGACACGATGCAGTACCTGCGCGCGCCGGTCAGCACCATCTGCATCGGCCAGGCGGCGTCGATGGCGTCAGTCCTGCTTGCGGCCGGCGCAAAGGGCAAGCGCTACGCACTTCCGCACTCCCGGATCATGATCCACCAGGGTTCCGGCGGGTTCCGAGGCGCACCCCAGGACGCCATCATCCAGATGAAGGAATGGGAGACGCTCGTTGCGCTCAACCACCAGATTCTGGCCCGGCACACAGGCCAGCCAATCGAGAAAGTGACTGCTGACACCGAGCGCGACCGGTTCATGGGTCCCGATGAGGCGAAGGACTATGGCATCATCGATGCGGTCTACAACCTCCAGGGGTCGTCGTTGATCGCACAGGCTCACGATGCCGGGCTCTCCGGCGGCGAGGGCTCGAGCGTCACCGAGCCGACAGACGCCGGGGCTCCGGAGGCACAGCAGAAGAAGTCGAAGTCCTGACCCGGATGGCGACCCGGGCGGGTCGTCGACCGGCAGGCGAGGGCAACGGTTGAGCGCAACGGGCGGGAGCAAGAGCACCAAGGTCCCGTATCGCTGCTCGTTCTGCGGCAAGAGCCAGGAGCAG
>CAYXVP010000183.1:0-4790 GCA_964468305.1 uncultured Anaerolinea sp.
GTCTTCAGCTGGACGGGCATTCCGGTCGCGCCCCGGGCCAGCCTTGGGCCGGCCGGGACGTCGAGGGCCACTGCGGCGTTGAGAAAATCGGGTTGGTCGAGGACGCCGACGGGCTTGGTCCGATAAAGGCGCGAGACGCCACGGAGGTGGGCGCCGGGCAGGGCCGCCAGTGCCGCCACGGCAGCGACCAGCGTCCGCCGGGGATCGCCGACGTTGGCCCCGAGCCCGACGTACGCCCGCACCCGCGCCACGGCCACCTCGATCGTCCGGGCAGGCGCCGCGGCTACAGTCGCCGCATGCGGCCCGTTGCGGTCCGAATCCTGCACCCGTCTGCCGGCCCTGTGGTCGGTCCGCTCGAGGGCGCACTGCACGACGCCCAGGGCCGCAACGCCGGGCGTCTGGCGGCGGCGTTCGAAGCCGAGGGTGCGGCCGACGTGGTGATCGCCACGGAGAGCAGGGGCGGCGGCCGCTCGTTCGGCGCGCTCCTGAGGACGATGGCGACCGCACCCGCTGTTTCGGATCAGGGGCGAGGCCTGATCGTGGTCGGTGCGGGTTCGCTGCCCCTCGCGACCGCGGGGGACCTGCGGCCATTCCTCCGCGTGGCGGGCTCGGGCCAGCGTCGTGCGATCGCAAACAACCGCTACTCGGCCGACGCGATCGCAATCGGCCAGCCGGCGGCCCTCGCCGACCTGCCCGACCTTGGAGCGGACAACGCCCTGCCGCGCTGGCTCGAGGAGGTCGCCCGCTTCGAGGTCGACGACCTTCGATCCCGATGGCGCCTGGCGGTCGACCTCGACTCGCCGCTCGACGTGCTGCTCACGAGTGGGGCCGTCGAGCCTTCGATCGATGCGCCGCTGGTTCGGGATCGGCTGGCTCGAATCCGGTCTGTCGCTCAGGACCGCCACGCCGAGCTCGTCGTCGCCGGCCGAACGAGCGCCGCGACCCTGCGCTGGCTCGAGCGATCCACGGCGTCGCGGACACGGGCACTCATCGAGGAGCGCGGGCTCCGGGCGTCGGCGCCGCTCGCCCAGCCGGCCAACGGTCGACAGACGCCCGCGCGCCCGCCGGTCTCGGCACTCGGCCTCGTCCTCGACGATCGCGGTCCGGCGGCACTCGGTGCGATCCTGGCCAGGCTCGGCGACGCGGCGCTGGTGGACAGCCGCGTGCTCCTGGCTCATCGCCTCGGTGCCGATGAGCGCGACTGGCCGGCCACCGAGGACCGCTTCGCCTCCGACCTGCTCCTCGCGGACCGGATCGCCGATCCCTGGCTTCGGGAGCTGACGGCCTCGGCGCTGGGGGCACCGATCCCCGTCGTGCTCGGCGGGCACACGCTCGTCGGGCCGGGCGTCCGGCTCGCGCTGGGGCGACGCCGATGACCGGCGACAGGGATGCCCTGCCGCGCGTCGAGGTTGGGCTACGGCGGGTGACGGAGCTCCATCCGGCCGCGCCCCTGCCCGAGAGCGACCCGGGGCTCGTCGCGCGGATCACCGAGGAGATTCGGCGAGACGGGCCGATGACGTTCGCCCGCTTCATGGACATCGCGCTCTACGACCCGCTGGGCGGCTACTACACGGCGAACCGAGGCGCCGACGAGGCCGAGACCGGGCCCGGTCGCCGCGGCGACTTCCTCACCGCGCCTGAGGGCCACCCGATCTTCGGCTGGGCGGTGGCGCGGCATCTCGGGTCGGTCTGGGTCGCGCTCGACCGACCGGCGCGATTCGTCGTCCGCGAGCACGGCGCCGGCCGTGGTGCCCTCGCCGCGGGACTCCTCGATGGGCTCCGACGCTCTTCGTCAGGGCTGCTCGAGGCGATCCGATACCAACCCGTCGACGTCGGTCCTTGGCGGCTCGAGGCCCTCCGTCGACGCCTGCACGATCTCGGGCTCGCCGAACGTCTCGAGGCGTTCGACCCGCGCCCGGAGATCGGCGCCGTCCTCGCCAACGAGCTCCTCGACGCCCTGCCCGTTCATCGGGTCGAGGGCGCCGCCGGCGGCGCCCTGCTGGAGCGGTTCGTCGCCCTGGCACCGGACGGGACGCTCACCACGACGCTTGGCGCGCCGTCGACCACCGCGCTCGCGGGCCGCCTCGAATCCGAGGGGGTCCGGCTGGCGCCGGGCCAGCCCGCCGAGGTCTGCCTCGCGCTCGACTCCTGGATCGCCGCCGCCGCGTCGAGCCTGGCGCGCGGCGAGCTGCTGCTCATCGACTACGGCTATCCGGCAACGGAGCTCTACCGGCCCGAGCGAGGCAGCACCCTGCGCGCGTACCACCGCCACCGCGTCCACGCCGACCCGCTGGTCGCGATCGGCCGCCAGGACCTCACGGCGCACGTGGACCTGACGGCCGTGGAGCGGGCCGCGACCGCCGCCGGCCTGGCGCTGCTCGGTCGAACGAGCCAGGCGACCTTCCTCGCCGCCCTCGGCGCCGGTGAGCTGTTGGTGGGGCTGCAGGCCGACCCGGGGGTCGACCTCGGCCGCTACCTTGAGGCCCGCGCGGCGCTGGTGCGCATGCTCGACCCCCGGGTCACGGGCGCGTTCGCGGTCATGGCCTTCGGCCGCGACCTGGCGGCAGACGGGATCGCCGGTTTCAGGTGAACGTCACGCGTCCCCGCCGGACAGGCGGGAACCGCCCCTCGCTGCCGCGTTTCAACCGCCTGCCGCGATAGAATTGGGATGGGCGACGGCCGTCTCCAGACGGTCGGTCGCGAATGCCTCGGACACCAGCAGCCGACCAGCAGCCCACCAGCATCGAGCGCCGCGACGGCCCACGCTCGACGAGAGGATGGCCTTGACCGGGATCTGGTACATCATCGGGTTCGCCTTCGCGGCCGGGTCGTTCACGTTCCTGACCTTCGGCGCGGCGTGGCTCGTGTCGCACCGGAACCGGGGCGACGTCCATAAGGGCCTGCCCTACGAGTCGGGTATCGACACGTACGGCGATACCCATGGCCGCTTCGGGCTGTCGTTCTACATCTACGCGCTGCTGTTCGTGGCGTTCGACATCGAGGTCGTGTTCATCTACCTCTGGGCACTGATCTTCCGCGACCCGAACGCCGACCCCGGCTCGCTGTTCGTCAGCATGCTGATCTTCGTCGCGATCCTCATGTTCGGGCTGGCCTACGCCTGGCGCAAGGGCGTCCTGAGCTGGCGCGGACCGGGCGAAGCGATCGGCGATGGGCGGCCGCCAAGCGGCGATCGGCCCGCCGAAGACGTATGACCCGAGCCGTTCATAGCGCCGCTTCGAGAACCGATTGGATGCCGCCACGATGACCGACCGACCGACCGCCGAGCCCATGGGCTCCGACCAGACCGCCAACGCACCGGCCGCGCTGACCGTCGCCGGCTCCAGCGCCGTGACCGAGCCAATCGTGCTACGGAACGAGCTGTGGGCCGCCGCCGACCCGAACGCCTACGAGGGCGGCCGGCCGGCCGAGGTCACCCACCTCGCGGAGTTCGGCGCGACCCAGGCGGGCCGCCGCGACGACGCCCGCTGGAGCGGCATCCTGGAGGTCATCCCGACCAAGGCGGACTACGTGCTCGACCTGCTGCGGGCCAACAGCCTGTGGCCGCTCCTGTCCGGCCTCGCCTGCTGCGCGATCGAGATGATGAGCTACGCCACCTCGAAGAACGACATCGACCGCTTCGGCGCGTTCCCGTTCCGCGCCTCGCCGCGCCAGGCAGACGTCCTCATCGTCGCCGGCACCCTCACGACCAAGATGGCCGGCCCCCTCCTGCGCCTGTGGGAGCAGATGCCCGAGCCGAAGTGGTGCGTGGCGCTCGGCGACTGCACCTGCTCCGGCGGTCGCTACAAGCGCAGCTACTCCACGGTCGAGGGGATCGACCGGATCATGCCGGTCGACGTCTACGTGCCCGGCTGCCCGCCCCGGCCGGAGGGCCTCATCTACGGGATGATGAAGCTCCAGCAGCTGGTCAAGGACCGCCGCGGGCACTGGCCGGAGCGGGCGATCGGCCCGACCGTCCCGGCCGGGGTCTAGCCGTGGACCGAGCGCTGGCGCGCCGCCTCGAGGCGAGATTCGAGGGCTTCCTGCACGGCCCTGCCAGGCAGCGCTACGACGAGACCGAGATCCGGATCGGCGCCGGTGATGTGCAGCAGGTGCTCACCGCGCTGCACGACGAGCACGAGCTCCGGTTCACGATGCTGACCGACCTCGCCGGGGTGGACACGGGCTCGGAGATGCAGGTCGTCTATCACCTCTGGAGCCCGACGACCTCGGACTGGCTCCGGGTGATCGTCGAGGGCCTGTCGCGCGACGACCCGCGCATCCCGTCATTGACCTTCCTGTGGCAGGGCTCCGAGTGGATGGAGCGCGAGACGTACGACATGTTCGGCATCACCTTCGAGGGCAACCGCGACCTTCGCCGGATCTACATGCCGCCCGACTACACGAGCTTCCCGCTGCGCAAGGACTTCTACCTGCCCGACGACGCGGCTCGGTCGCCGGGCGCGGGGGTCCGCCACGTCGAGCGGACCCACAGCCCGGTGGACGCCATGCCGGGCGTGCTGCGCCGGACGGGGGCCTGAGGACCGCTATGGCCACCCAGACGATTCCGCCCGGCCTGCACCCCTCCGCCGACGATCCGCACGTGCTGGTCGAGGACGAGTACGCGTTCTTCGAGCCGATCCCGCCTTATCCGCCGCGGACCGAGCGCGAGGCCGAGTTCTACACCCTCGGCGAGGGCGAGATGTTCCTCAACATGGGCCCCCAGCACCCCTCGACGCACGGCGTGCTCCGCGTCGTGCTCACGCTCGACGGCGAGCGCGTCGTCGACATCC
>CAYXVP010000184.1:0-4783 GCA_964468305.1 uncultured Anaerolinea sp.
AAGGGGCATTCGCGGGGATGTCGCGGGGGCCCGTCAGCGGGTCGAACCGGGCGAGCCGGGGCAGGTAGTCGAATCGGTCGCCGTCAATCCGCCAGAAGCGCAGGAGCCAGTCGCCCCAGCGCGGTGTCGCGGCGATGAGCACGGCCGCCTTGAAGGCCTGGCGACGCGCGGCCAGCACGAGCCCATGCATCGCCCCGAAGTCATGGCCGACGAGCGCCAACGGCGTGCCCTTCCACAGCCCGCCGGACAGCCTGTCCAGCGCGGCGCCCAGGCGCAGCTGCTCGATCTCGAGGTTGGCGACGTCGGTCGACGCGTCGACCGGATCGGGCCCCCACGGCAGCCGGCCCGCGGGCAGCACGCAGCGCACGCCCGCCTCGGCATAGGCACGAGCCTCGGACAGGAACTGGCTGCGATCGCTGCGCTGCTCGCCGAGCCAGTGCAGGAACAGGATCCCGGCCCGAACCCGGCCGTCGGACGGTTCGACGACGTAGGCCTCGACGCGAGATTCGCCACTGCCGAGGACGACGTCCGCGACCCGGACGCTCGCGCCCGTGACCGGCGCCCTGGCTGCCATCCCGGGCATTGTGCCGGGGTCGAGATGCCTCGCGCCTATGATCAGCGCATGCTTGCCAACGAGGCAACGACGCTCCGGCTGACCGAGCTGACGACGTGCGGCGGCTGCGCCGCGAAGCTCGGTGCGGACGTCCTGAGCGAGGCGCTCGCCGGGCTCGGACTGGACGCAGGCGAGTTCGAGGCAGACGCCCCAACCGGGCTCATCGCCGCCCTCGACCCACCGGACGACGCCGCGGTCCACCTCGTTGCCCCAGGGGTCGCGGTGATCGGCACGCTCGACTTCTTCCCGCCGATCGTCGACGACCCGCGAACCTTCGGCGAGATCGCCGCGGCGAACGCCCTGTCCGACGTATTCGCCATGGGCGGCCGGGTCCTGTTCGCGCTCTCGGTCGCCGCGATCCCCGAGGACATGCCCACGGCCGCCTTTCGGGCCATCCTCGACGGCGCCGCGGCCAAGGTCCGCGAGGCGGGCGGCACGCTCGCCGGCGGCCACACGATCCGGGATCGCGAACCGAAATACGGGCTGGCCGTGATCGGCGTCGCGGCTCCCGACAGACTTCTGCGCAAAGGCGGCGCGCAGCCCAGAGACGTGCTGATCCTGACCAAGCCACTCGGGACCGGACTCCTCGTGAACGGCCGGCGCCGGGGCCGGACCTCGGACGCCGACCTCCAGGCCGCCGTCGACTCGATGCGCACGCTGAACCGCCGCGCGGCGGAGGTTCTCGTGGACCACGATGTCCGCGGCGCGACCGACGTCACCGGCTTCGGCCTCCTGGGCCACGGCCTCGAGATGGCGCGGGCGTCCGGCTCCAGGTTCGTGTTCGAGGCGACCGCCCTGCCCGTCCTCGACGGTGCGCTGGATCTCGCGCGGGCCGGGGTCGAGACGGGGGGCGCTGTCCACAACCGGCGCTTCGTCGCGCCTGTGCTGACGATCGATCCGGGAGTCGATGAGGAGGCCGTTGCGCTCGCCCACGACCCACAGACGTCCGGTGGCCTGCTCGCGGCGATCCCGCGCGAGCGCGCCGTAGAGGTGCTCGGCGCCGTCGTCGACGCCGGCGTCGACGCGTGGGTCATCGGCCGGGTGGAATCGGCGGACGCCGGGAGTGTGGCGCTCACCTAAGTCCGATCGCCGGCTCGCTGGCCTGGCGATGGTCGTGGCCCTCGCCGGGACCGCCTGCGCACCGGCCCTCCCCAGCGAGCTCCCGACCGGCCCCGTGAGCGCAGTGCCGGCCAGCGTGACGGTGATCGTGGTGTCGTGCACGCCCGACACCCGTGCGCCGGCGTACCTCGGCGACGCCTGCCCGACCGTGATCCCGATCGTGGAGCTCGCCGTCGCGCCTGTGCGCCTGCCGCTCGAGCGGGTGGTCATCGAGCCTGGACCGTTCTACTGCGACGACGTGTGGCCCGGCGCAGGCAGCTTCGTCCCGTGCTACGGCCCGCTGGTCCAACCCGGGCAGTTCATGCACGCCTGGGTCTCGTTCGCCCGATCGACCGAGGTCGCCGCGGTGATGCTCGGGCGGGACCTCCCGACGGAGATCGGCTCGCCGCCGCCGACGCCGCCACCCTGGACCGCCACCCTGGTGAAAGTCGAGGTTCCGCCGGCGGGCTGGAAGATGCCCTGACGGGCTAGAACCAGCGGACCCGCGAATACGCCCCGGCGATCGTCGCGCCGAGGCCGATGGCCGCATAGGGGAGAACGGTCTGGAGCCAGGCCCCGAGCGGAACCTGACCCTCGCCCTGGCCCGCCAAGGAGCCCGCGACGGCCACGATCTCCAGTACGGCGCCGGTCAAAAAGCCCGCCGCGAGGCCGCCGTAGAGCATCGCCCGGGGGAGTGGTCCGCGCTTCATGCCCACGAATCGGACGAACCCCTCGGCGAGGAAGGCGCCCGCGAAGAAGGCGATGAAGATCGAGTAGAAGCCCACCTGGCCACCGAGGAAGCCGAGGATCACGCCGCCCCCTATCGGGATCGCGAGGCCGAGGGCCAGCTGCTGCGGCGTGAACGACGAGATCGTCGCGCTCTTGACGAGGCCGCACTGCCGGCACCGGAAGCCGACCGGGCCCTGGACGGCGCACTTCGGGCAGATCGGCTGGTCGCAGCGCCCGCAGCGGACGTACGTCTCGCTCTTCGGGTGGCGGTAGCAGTACAGCGGCGATGGATCGTCGGATTCCGCGTCGACGACGTCGGTCGAGGCCCCCAGCGCGCTCGTGTCCCCGGTCACGGGCGGCAATTTGGCGGCCCGACTGGTCCTGCGTCAATAGTCCGATCGCGGGGCGCTAGATTCGGCGCCCGTGTCGACCGATTGGAACGCTGCCTCCTACGACAAGGTCGCCGACCCGCAGGCGCGCTGGGGCGCCGAGGTCCTCGAACGGCTGCCGCTCCGGGGCGACGAGAGAGTCCTCGATGCCGGTTGCGGCACCGGGCGCGTCACCGAGCTCCTGCTGGCGAGGCTGCCCCGGGGCAGGGTCGTGGCAGTGGACGCCTCGGCATCGATGCTCGAACAGGCTCGAGCTCGGCTGGCGAGCTTCGGCGACCGGGTGACCTATGTCCAGGCCGACCTGGAGCGGCCGCTCCAGATCTCGAACCCGGTCGACGCGGTCCTCTCGACGGCGACCTTCCACTGGATCCTGGATCACGAAGCGCTCTTCTCGAATCTCGCCGCCGTGCTGCGGCCCGGAGGCCGGCTCGTCGCCCAGTGCGGCGGCTACGGGAACATCGCCCGGTTCATCGAGGTCGCGACCTCGGTCGACCCCAACTTCAAGCGCAACGCGCACAACTTCCAGACGGCCGAGGCCACGGCGCGCCGCCTCGAGGCCACCGGCTTCACGGACATCGAGACCTGGCTCTCGCCCGCGCCCACAGCATTCGATTCGACCGAACAGCTCGAAGCGTTCCTCGAGACGGTCTGCGTGCGCGTTCACGTCGCGGACATGGCGCCCGAGGCCCGCCGGGCATTCGTCCGCGAAGTCGCCGCCCGAATACCGACTCGGGTCCTCGACTACGTCCGGCTGAACATCACGGCGAGACGCACGGGCGCTTGACGTTCAGAAGCGCTTCTCAGTCCAGTGGCCGACGTTGCCGTACGACCACGCGCTGACTCGCTCGGGCTCGAGGCCGTACACGTCGGCTTCGGGGTCGTCGTACGCCGACGGCTGCGCCCCCAAGCCGGGATCCACGGTCGGATTCTCTCCCCGGGAGCACAAGATGGGACTTGGCGTCAAGGGCCGGTCTTCGCACGGCGATTTGGGGCGAAAATCGGTTGCAGTGCTCCCCACGAGAGAATCCGACAAGAAACGGGCCTCGCGGGCGCCCGTGTGGCCCCGGGATCCCGTCTTGAGCTCTCCCCGGGAGAATCCGACAGAACCGGCGATCGGCGGGCCAGAGAGGCCGACGTACACTCGGCTGGTCGGCGCCTGCCGACGGCGAATCCGAGGCACGGAGGACCCTTGCCGAAGTCGTACGTTCGCCTGACCCATCCCCTCGTGCGTGACGCGAAGGGCGGCGAGCTCCGCCAGGCCACCTGGGACGAGGCGCTCGATCGGACCGTGTTGGGCCTGCAGGCCGCGCTGGCCAAACGGGCCGGCGTGGAGGCGAAGGCCCCCGTCGGGATCTTCAGCTGCTCCAAGGCGACCAACGAGGTCAACTACGCGGCGCAGAAGCTCTCACACGTGGAAAGGCCGGGCGCTCTCGTAATCGCGTACGTCGGGCTGAAGGAGGGGCGCGTGGTCGGGACGGCCTACTTCGACGTTCACCGGGTTCGGACCGAGCCCGAGACGCTGATGGTCGTTGTCGATCCGAAGGGCGCCCTCCTTCGTCTCGAGGTTCTGAGCTTCTCGGAGCCGGAGGAGTACCTTCCTCGTGGGACGTGGTACGCGCGCTTCGCGGGACGCTCTCTCTCGGACGAGCTCGCCGTCAAGCACGAGGTTCGCCCTGTCGCGGGGGCGACGCTCACGGTCCGTGCCACGACTGATGCGGCGCGGCGCGTCCTCGCGATCCACGCCGTGGTCGGTCGACGCGAGACCACGGCCGTGCCGCCACTAAGCCGCGGCGCTCCGGATGGGCCGCCAAAGGCGCAGTCCGACGCGGCCGTTCACCAGAGGAACTTCCCGTGAGGCGTTGGGAGGCCTGGCTCAATCACGCCGCGATCGCCTCGATCGGTCTCTCCGGCATCGTCTACGGGATCCTCAAGTATTTCTGCGCGGGGAGCGATC
>CAYXVP010000185.1:0-4742 GCA_964468305.1 uncultured Anaerolinea sp.
TCTCCCGCCGGGCGCTGAGCGGGGTCACGCGGCGGCGGCGCACGCCGCGGCTCGGCATCGCGTCCTGGACCCGGAGGAGCAGTCGGTAGAGCGCACGGCCGACGGCCGTGCGCGCCCAGCGCGCCCCCGACTGGGCGGCAGCAAAGCCACCCGCGACTGTGTCTGCGAGGGGGATCGGCGACCGGTCGGGTGTGCCCGCGAGCGGCTCGGCGGGCCGCACCGGCACGGGCACGACACCGGCGCGCGAAATCGCGATCTCGGCCGCCTCGATGATCACGATGCCGTCGCTCCCAGCCCCACCGGCAGCCCGGAAGCGGGCGGAGAGCTGCTCGGCCGCGGACTGCGGATGGAGGGTGACGAGGGCATCCTTCAGGGCATCGGCGCCCAGCGCGGCCACGACGTTCGGGGACACGAGCATCAGCTGGTCGCCGACATTGATCTCGCCGCGCCATACGTCCGGCTCGACCTCGGTCGAAGGCAGTCCGCGATCGCGGTAGGGATCCGGCAGGGTCGACAGCCGGGCACCGCGGCTCAGGTACGCCTCCGCCGGCCCGACGGTGCACACGTACAGCTCGTTGTCGCGAACGACGGCGAGGGCGACGCCGATGGGGCCGGGAACGTTGCCCAGCGCGCCGCGCTCACGGGCGTGGGTCAGGCGCTTGTTCGCGACCTGGATCGACTTGACGAGGCAGACGCGGGTTCCGTGGGACTCGTCGGAGTGGTACTCGCTGCGGATCGGGTCGGCGATGAGGCCGGTCGCGTCGGGCGAACGGGCACCCGCGACGCGCGAGGTGACGAGCAGGAAGAGATGGCCCTTGGTCCGCGTCTGTGCCCCGACCCGTGGCTCCACGTGAAGCGCGGTGTCCGGCGAATCTGGGGCGCGCTCGGCGTCGGGGACGACACCGAGCTTCATCTGGATCCGGTGGGCCACAGCGGTCCTCGTTGCCAGCTTGCTGGGTCGGGGCGGGATTATCGCACCGTGAACGGTCGACGCTTCGTGCCGTTCTCGCGTTACGCGGCGGTCAACGCCTTCTGACGGCGACCCGCAGCTGACGCACGGGACCGCCGCCCGGTGCCGCCCGAAACGCCCCGGCCAGCTCGTCGGCGTGCAGCAGGAGCTCCTGCCCGACGATGGGCGCGTCGGCCTCGACGACGAGCGTCTCGCCCTCGATTTGGAGCGCGCGGCATGCCCCGTGTGCGGCGGGGGCCCGCTCGGCGACGATCGCGTCGAATGTGGCCAGCAGGCGGGCCCGCCGAAGCTCCTCCGCCAGCCCGAGCCGGGCCGCCGCGTCGGGGATGAGCGCGCCGATCCGTGACATCGGGCCGCGGCGCCGGGGCACCTCCTCGTCCATCAGGCGATCAGCGTGGCGCCGGCCTCGGCAGGACGGACCTCCCATGGCGTCGCGATCGCGCGCAGGCCGCGGTCGAGATCGTCCAGCGTGGTCGTCGTCACAAACGCCTGCGGCAGCTCGGCGATGCGCCGCACGAGGTGGGCCCGTCGGGCAGGATCGAGCTCCGAGAAGACGTCGTCCAGGAGGAGGAGCGGTGGGCGCCCGTCGTGCTCGCTGACGAGATCCAGCTCGGCCAGCTTCAGGGCGAGGATGGCCGTTCGCTGTTGGCCGCGCGAGGCGAAGGCCGACAGGTCGCGGCCGGCCATCACGAACGCGACGTCGTCGCGGTGCGGCCCGATGAGGGTGGTGCCGTTCCAGAGCTCCTTCTCGGCCGTTTCCTCGAGCCGGCGAGCGAGCGCGTCGCGCGGCGTCTCGCTCGGGGCCGTGGGGGCGTTCGTGACGTACGTCAACCCGAGCAGGCCGGCCTCGCCCTCGTCGGGCGCGATCTCGCGATGGGCGTCACCGAGTGGCCGCGTGAGCCGCTCGAGGAGCTCGCGGCGGGCGGCGACGAGCGCGCCCCCCGCGTCGAGGAACGGCTGGTCCCAGTAGCGGAGCTCGTCGCGGCTCGCGGTCTCGTCACGGATCGCGCGCAGCAGCCCGTTTCGCTGCTGCAGCGCGCGCCCGTACGTGGCGAGGTCGGCCCCGTAGCCCGGCACGAGCGTCGCCGCGAGCTGGTCGATCGTCACCCGTCGAAGGGACGGGGAGCCGGCGACGAGGAGCATGTCCTCGGGCGCGAAGAGGACGACCCGCAGCCGCTCCGCGAGAGCAGCCGAGCGGCGAGCCACGCCATTGACCCGGATCCGCTTGCGCGCTCCACTGGCGGCCGCCGCCGACCCGGGCCGCACCAGGGCGACCTCGATCTGGTCCGGGCCGGCCTGACCCTCCATCCGCGCGACGTCGGCACCCCAGCGGACGAGCTCCGCGTCCGTCGTCGTCCTGTGCGACGCGCCACGGGCGAGGACGACCATCGCCTCGAGGAGGCTCGTCTTGCCCGCCGCGTTCGGGCCCCAGACCAGGTGCGCGCCCGGCCCGAAGGCGACGTCGAGCGCAGAGTACGACCGGAGGTCGGTGAGTCGGAGCTGGTCGATGCGGGCTGCTGCGGGCTTGACCGACACGCTCAGCCGCCGCCCTGACGCGAGGGTCGTGTCAGCTGGTGGTGCGGACGGGCATGACGACGTGGACATACTGCTCATCGCCGACCGGCTTGAAGACGCCCGGCGCCAGCGGGCCCTGGAGCTCGAGTGCGAACTGGTCCGCGTCGACCTTCTCGAGGACGTCGGCGAGGTACTTGGCGTTGAAGGCGATGGAGGTGCCGTCACCCTCGACGGCGGCCTCGACCTGGCCGACGTGGTCGCCGATCTCGGCATTCGCGCTCACCGTGATGCCATGCTCGCCGTTCGAGGCGATCTGGAGCTTCACGATGTTTGCCGACTCGTGGGCGATCAGGGCAGCCGGGCGGACGGCACGGAGCAGCTCCTCCCGGTCGAGGACAGCCCGGGTGGTGTGGGCCTTCGGCAGCACCGACTGGTAGTTCGGGAACTGGCCATCGATGAGCCGGCTGACGAGGTCGACGCCCTCGAGGTGGAACAGGACCTGGTTGCGGCCCTGCGCGAGGACGATCTCGACGGGGTCGTCCGTGTCGCCCAGGATCCGCATCAGCTCCGTCAGGGCACGTGCGGGGATGACGACGCTCGTGTCCGCGACCGGGTCGAGCACCGGGATCGTCTTGACCGCGATGCGGTAGTTGTCGGCGGCGGCGAGTGTGACCGTGTCACCCTCGAACCGGCACAGGACGCCGGTGAGGATCGGGCGCGCCTCGTCGGTGGCAGCGGCGAACGCCGTCTCCTCCAGGGCCCGCTTCAGGACGTTCTGGGCGATGCGCGTCGTCGGTCGCTCGCCCGTGGGCTGGATCGACGGGAACTCATCTGCGTCGATGCCCTTGACGTGCGACTGGAACGGCCCTGAAGTGACATGCAGCGTCTCGCCGGCATCAGTCTCCAGGTCGATGCGCTGACCACCCGGGAGCGAGCTCACGAGGTCGGTCAGGAGCCGCGCCGGCACGGTCGTCGCGCCGTCTGTCTCGACCTTGCCCGGGACCCAGTAGATCAAGCCGATCTCGAGGTTGGTCGTCGTCAACCGGAGGCCGCCGTCCTCGGTCTTGAGCAGGACGTTGGCGAGGACGGGCAGCGTGCTGCGATTGGAGACCGCCCGGCTGACGACCCCGAGGCCGCGTGCCAGGTTCTCCTGCATGACCGAGAGCTTCACGTCAGGGCACTCCAAGGACGGGGGTCACGAGATGGGTGCGCGAAGGGCTGCGCGGCGCAGGTTCCCGGCTCCCGCGAAGGTCGCGTCATTCTGTGTGCGTATCTTCCTCGATTCTCCTGGGTCCGTCATCACCGTAGTCATGCGGTGGATCCGGGGGATACCCGTGCTCAACCGCGTTCCGTAGCGGCGTGGACGGGCCGCCGGGAGTCGTGGACCGGAACGTCGCGGCCGGGGATGGATCGGTGTCGTCGCTGTGGACGGTCGGGCCTGACGCAGAGCCCCCGACGCGCGGTCGATCGGACCGTCCACCACGACCGTCCGGGTTGTCCAGCCTCGCATCCACATGGCAGGCAGGGCCGTTGATCTTGCAGCGACACAGCATGTCCACCAGGTTCCTCGGCGGTAGTGGACAGGGCGGGCGGTCGCGACTGCGCCCGGCGCCGCCTCAGTCGGCGTAGATCAGCTCGCGCACCGCGGCAATCTCGCGCCGCAGCTCGTCGTTGCCGGCCGACTCGCGGGTGATCTTGTCGCAGGCATGCAGGACCGTCGAGTGGTCGCGCCCGCCGAGCTCGGCGCCGATGCGAAGCAGCGAGACGTCCGTCTCCTCCCGCATCAGGAACATCGCGATCTGGCGCGGGACGACGATCGCCTTGTCTCGCTTCTGGCCCTTCAGCGCATCGAGCCCCACGCCGTAGTACTCGGACACCGCCTTGGCGATGCGCTCGGGCGTGATCTGGCGCTTCTTGGGGTTGTACAGGACGTTCGAGAGCACGGCCTGGGCCAGCTCGATCGAGATGGGCATGGCGCCCATCGAGGCGTAGGCGACGATCCGGTTGAGGGCACCCTCGAGCTCGCGGATGTTGCTGACGACCTTGCGGGCGATGAACTCGATGACGTCGGACGAGATGGGCACGGCGCCCTCCTCGGCCTTCGCCCGCAGGATCGCGATGCGGGTCTCGAGGTCCGGCGCAGTGAGGTCGGCGATGAGCCCCCACTCGAAGCGGCTGCGGAGCCGCTCCTCGAGCGTCAGGATCGCCTTCGGCGGGCGGTCGGAGCTGAGCACGATCTGCTTGCCGTCCTCATGGA
>CAYXVP010000186.1:0-4733 GCA_964468305.1 uncultured Anaerolinea sp.
GTGGGCGGCGCCCCCTTATGCCGAAACAATCCGCACCCGGGCGGCCCCGGGGGTGACAATTTGACCCCCGGCCGGCCGCGGGGCGGCCCGTCGCCGCCTCGGCAAGGGCCCGGCGGGCCGGCATCGAGCAAATTCCGACCGCGATCGGCCAGCCGCTTCCCGCGTCCGTCATGGACGGGGCCCTGGCCTGGCCCGAGCCGGCCGCGGCGGCCGCCCCCTTCGAGCCGGCGTGGCCCGATATGGCGGTGCCGCGTCGCCGCATCGGCGCCAACCTTCCGGCCGCCACGCAACCCGCGGCCCAACCGCTCCCGGCTCACTCGTGCCCCGGCTGCGGCCTGTCGCTCTCGGCCAGGCGGCGCTTTGGCCCCCGCTGCGGCACGCCCCAGCAGGTGGACGCGGCCCGCGGATCCTGCCGCGCGCGTCGTGGCGGGTCAGGCCTGGATCGGCTTCGCTCCCGGGGGTGTCAAGGTGTCCGCCCGGTCACGGACCCACACGGCCCCGATCAGGATCGCCTGGAACGACAAGGCCAGCCAGGCAAGTGCGGCGAATGCGGTCGCGAGCGTGCCGACGAGCGCCGCCGCGCCGATGAGTCGTGGCGCAACGAACGCAAACACC
Organism: uncultured Anaerolinea sp.; assembly: GCA_964468305.1. GTDB lineage: Bacteria > Chloroflexota > Limnocylindria > Limnocylindrales > CSP1-4 > UBA5189. The sequence goes on from CAYXVP010000186.1 coordinate 616, forward strand.
CGAGCCACGACCGTCAGCGCCAGCCCGGCCGCGAAGCCCGGGATGACGACCGCGCGCCACGGCGGAGCCGGCGTCGGCACGATCTTGTAGACGAGGATCATCGCGCCGACGGTCGCGACCACGGGCACGACGCCGAGGCCGATTGACAGCGCCCCGCTGAACACCTGGAGCACGCCCGCCGCGACCGCGGCCTCGAGGAACGCGAGGACGCCCGAGACCAGCGTGCTGGCGACGATCGCCGCGATCAGGAGCGCGACCGCCCCGAGAGCGCCGAGGTTCCGCGCCAGCACGCCCCGCGTGCGGTCGCCGCCCATCACCCGCGCGATCGCATCCTGAAATGCGACCGCGAACCGGCTCGTTCCCCACAGGAGCACGACGGCACCGATGATCGACACGGGTCCGGCCGTGCGGGCTGCCTCGTCGAGGACCACCTGGATCAGGTCTCGCAGCGGCGGCAGCACGCCGACGAGGACGTCGACGAACCTGGCCCGCTCGACCGGGTCGGCCACGAACAGCCCGACCACGCCGGCGAGCAGGAGGACCGCGGGCACGATCGCGAAGAGTGCGGCGTACGCGAGGCCGCCGGCGAGCAGGCCGCCGCCCGCGGCACCGTACCGATCGAGCACGCGCCGGGCGGTCGCCACCGCCGGTTGGTCGAGGACCGCGGTCAACCGCCGGCGGATCCGGTCGAGCCAGCCCGAGGGCTCGGCCCGGCTCAGTCTCGAATCTCCTCGAAGAGGCCGGGTTGGAGGTCGGTGGCCCGGACGCGGCGTGGCGCTGCGACGAGTGCCCTGATCTCGCCGCGGCGAACGAAGCGGCGCCCTCCCAGCTTGATGCTCTGGACCTTGCCGGCGCGCGCCCAGCCGCCGATCGTCGCCGGCCTGAAACGGACGTTGGACGCGGAGAGGATCTCGGCCGCCTCCTCGAGGCTGATCCAGTCCGTCGGCGCGGGCGGCACGGTCAGTCCTCGCTCGGGTTGGGTGTATTGGCGGTGGTCGCGGACTGGCCATCGGCCGGCGTCGACCCCGACCCCGACCTCGACTCCGACCCGGACCCCTGGCCCTTGCCCGTACCGTCGGACGAATCGGTCGTCGAGCTCGAACCGGCCTTCGCCTTCGCGGCGCTGGAGGTGGACCGGTCCTTCTTCGCCCAGCCCGAGCCTTTGAAGTGGACGGCGGGCGTGGTCAGGGCCTTGCGGAGGGTGCCCTCCGCGCCGCACACCGGGCAAAAGCGCGGGGCGGGCGCAGCGATGCCGTGGATCACCTCGGTCGTCTGCCCGCAGTTCGAGCAGAGATAGTCGTAGATCGGCATCGCTCGCTAGGCGTGGATCATGCGCATGCCGCACTTGGGACAGAACACCGCACGCGGGTGGACGTTCGGATAGCCGCAGTGCTGGCACGTGACGGTCGGGCCGCCGGGCACACCGCCGGGTCGATCGACCGCCGTCAGGCCGAGCGCGCCGCTGCTGTCGAGGATGTTGTTGAGCAGGCGCCCCAGTAGCTTGTTCGCGGTTCGATCGGTGTCACCGCGAGCGCCGCGGCCACCCCATCCGACGACGGCGCGGACGATGAGGTCGCCGGTCGATTCATCCCAGTGGGCGACCACGCCACCGACGATGGCCGAGTACTCCGGGTAGCCGGACGTATCGATCTCGCCATCGAGGAGCGCGCACGCGAACGTGTCGTACGACGGATCGACCGCGTCGAGCAGCTCGAGGACGTAGAGCGCGTGGCGCGTGATCGGCGACGCGGCGCCGTGCGCCCGCAGCCACTCCGCGGCCTCCTCGGTCCGGATGATCGCCGGCGACGCGATCGTGAGGCTGGTCTCACGCGGCTGCACGACCTCGATGTCGCTGATCGCGACGCCGTCGAGCATCCGGGACAGCAGCCCGAGGGCGCTCGGGCCGCCCTGCAGGCGCACGCCGGCGCTTGTCTTCGCGGCGAAGCTCAGCCGGAGCTGGTGGTCCTCGGCGAGCGCCTCCTCGGGCACCGCCTGGGGCGCGACCGGGAGCGGGGCGGCGCCCTTCCGCGCAGGGCTCCCCGTTCCCTTGCGACGCAGGAATTCGAGCGGCACGACGTTCTCCCGAACCGGATGTCTGAGAAGCCGCAATCGTAGCAGCGCGGTTCGACCGCCCGGCCGCGTCAGGCCGTCGCGACGAGCGCCTCCAGCGGGGCGAGGGTCGCCCGCTCCGAGACGTCCTGGGCGAGTGCCCGACCGGTCGTCGAGAGGCGGACCCGCCAGCCGGCACCGGCCGGCCCGGCGGGCAGCGAGACCGGCGCGGGCCGTGACGCGAAGTTCAGGGCAACGAACGCCGCACCGTCTCCCGCCGTGCGCACGTATGCGAGCACGTCGGCATCGGCCTGGTCCACGAGGTCCTGGTCGCCGTCCCCGAGTGCGGGCGACGCGCGGCGGAGGCCGAGCAGCTGCCGGTAGACACTGAGCACGGAGGCCGAATCCGCCGCCTCCACGTCCACGTTGCGGCGCGCGGCGTCGGCGGCGAGGGGCAGCCACGGACGCCCGGTCGAGAACCCCGCGCCCGGGCCGGCCGACCAGGGCATCGGGCCTCGGGCCTGGTCCCGGTTCCACCATGGGAACAGGAAGCTCGCCCGCCGGGCCGGCGGGTCAACCGCCTCCGCGTTCGGGATCGACAGGTTGCGGAGCGCGACCTCCTCGCCGTAGTACAGGAATGCCGTCCCGCGCATCGTGAGGAGGAGCGTCGCCGCCACCTTCGCCCGCGCGTCGCCTTCGGCGATCGCCGCCGCGTCGCGGCCCGGCGGCGCCAGCCGGCTCGCGGCCCGGGGCTGATCGTGATTCGACAGGACGTTGGCGGGCCAACGTCCGGGCCCGAAGGCCGCGTCGCGTGCGGTGATGGCCCGCTTGAACGCGGCCGCGCTCCAGGGCACCGTGATGAGGCTCCAGTCGAAGACCAGGTGCCGGGGCGCGATGAGCGGTGCGGCGTCGACGAGGGTGCCGTCGAACAGCTCGCCGACGGTCATGCGGCCGGGTCGTTCGTCGACGATCGCCCGGAGCTCGTCGAGGAGCGGGTGCAGCTCCGGCTGGTCCCGGTCGTAGACGTGACGCTGCCACGACCACGCGCCGCGACCGCCGAGGCGCCACGGGTTGGAACGCAGCCCGGCGTCCTTGAAGTAGGTGTTGAAGACGTCGAGGCGGAAGCCGTCGACGCCGCGATCGAGCCACGTCCGAACCACGCCCAGCAGCGCCTCGCGGACCTCCGGGTTGCGCCAGTTCAGGTCCGGCTGCTGCGGCAGGAACGTGTGCAGATAGAACTGCCCGCGGGCGTCGTCCCACGCCCACGCCGGACCGCCGAAGAACGAGCGCCAGTTGTTCGGGCGGCGGCGACCACCCATGAGCGAGCGACCCGGCGAGTCGCGCCAGATGAACCAGTCGGCGAACGGCCCGGTACGGCTCGCGTGCGAGGCCTCGAACCACGGGTGCGCGGCGCTGCTGTGGTTGAGGACGAGGTCGATGACGACCTTGAGGCCGCGGCGGTGGCAGGCGTCCACGAGGCGCTCGAAGTCGGCGACCGTCCCGAACTTCGGGTCCACCCCGACGTAGTCGGCGACGTCGTAGCCGAAGTCGTAGTCCGGCGACGGATAGAACGGCGACAGCCAGATGGCGTCGACACCGAGCGAGTCCGGCCGTCCGGCGAGATGGTCGAGGTGCGCCACGATGCCCGCCAGGTCGCCGATCCCGTCGCCATTCGAATCGGCATAGCTGCGCGGGTAGATCTGGTAGATCGACGCGCCTTTCCACCACGGCTGCAGCGATGATGCGGCCGTGTTGCTCATTTGCTCAGCGAGCATTGCACACCGCATAGCCGAGCGCCGGCAACTCGACCGCGACGCCGGGCTTCTGCTCGCCGACGAGATTAAACGCGTCCCAGCTAAGGTGAAGAGCGCCCCTACCGAGGTGATGCAGGAACATCAGGTCACCATCGGCCGTGAGACCCACAAGATGCCGGAGCCGTTCCTCGTCATGGCGACGCAGAACCCGATCGAGATGGAGGGCACGTACCCGCTGCCTGAGGCGCAGGTAGACCGGTTCATGATGAAGGTCGTGGTCGGCTACCCCAGCGTCACTGAGGAACACGCGATCGT
>CAYXVP010000187.1:0-4706 GCA_964468305.1 uncultured Anaerolinea sp.
GGGCGGCGCGGCCGCCCGCCCGACGCCGAGGCGCGACCTCGCCGGTCGGCTGCTCCGGCGGCGTCCCGAGCGCCGCGGCGAGCAGCTCTTCGTCGGTCACGCCGCGTACCGTCGGATGGCGAGGTCGTCGAGCTCAATCCCGAGGCCGGGCACCTGCGGTACTCGCAGCACGCCCTCGGCATCGGGCCGGACAGGCTGCGCGAGGAAGGCGTCGCGTCGCTCCGGCGTCCAGCCGGGCGGGTCGTATGGGAACTCGAGGTACGGGCCGCCACCTACGCCGGCGGCGACGTGGAGGTTCGCCAGCAGCCCGATCCCGTTGGTCCACGTGTGTGGGGTGAACCAGCGGTTCCGCGCCAGCGCGAGCTCGGCCACGGTCCGCGTTCGGAGCATCCCGGCGGCGAGGACGACGTCTGGCTGATAGACGTCGAACGCATCCGCGTCGAGGGCTGCGAGCGAGTCCGAGAAGGTGCGGGCCATCTCACCGCCGGCGATCCGCGTGCCGGGGCCGGAGGCGCGCAGCGCGGCCAGCCCGGTCAGGTCCGTACCCGCGAGCGGCTCCTCGACCCACAGGACGTCGAGCTCGGCGAGCCGAACGGCGATCGAGCGGGCCGCGACGAGGTCGAGCGAGGGCGAGACATCGCCCGCCATTCGCCAGCCCTGGTTCAGGTCGACCATGATCGCCATCGTGTCGCCGACGGCCTCGCGCGTCGCGCGAACGGCGGCGATCCCCTCCTCCAGCCGGCGGGGGTCGACCCGGATCTTCAGTGCCCGGAAGCCCTCCTGGCGCATCGCCAGCGCCCGCTGCGCTCGCTCAGCGGCCGGGACGAGCGAGCCGCACGAGGCGTAGGCCGGCATCCTCTCCGAGGCGCCGCCGAAGAGCGTCGCGACCGGCAGGCCGGCGACCTTCCCGGCGATGTCCCAGAGGGCGACCTCCAGGGGCCAGTAGCGCCCGGCATGGAAGTTGATGGTCTCGAGGGCCCGGACGTGGCGCGCGATCGCGAGCGGGTCCTGGCCGATGAACAGGTGCTCGAACGCCTCGAAGCCGTCCATCGTGTCGCCGGAGCCGATCCCGACGAGTCCCTCGTCCGTCTCGACGCGCACGATCGTGACCTGGAAGGCGGTCCTGGGGTTCGGGTCCCAGGCCGCGGGGAACGGCGGATCGAGGGGAACCCTGAGCCGGTTCGTGCGGATCGCCGAGATCTTCACGCGGGCCAGTATCGCCGACCCTCGTCGATGCGGTACTGTCGCGGTCCCGTCGCCACGCGACGCGGCCCGCGCACCGGAGGAGGACCGGATCGCCGATGGCTGAGCAACGCCACAAGGCCGCCGTCGTGGAGTTCGACCACGTCACCAAGCGGTACGACGCGCCCACCAGCCGCAGGAAGGCCGAATCGACACCTGGAGCCGTGAACGACCTCTCGCTGAAGATCCCGGCCGGGAAGATCTGCGTCCTGGTCGGTCCGTCGGGCTGCGGCAAGACGACCAGCCTGAAGATGGTCAACCGGCTCATCGAGCCCACGAGCGGGAAGATCCTGATCGACGGTGTCGACGCCTCGACCCGCGAGCTCACCGATCTGCGCCGCTCGATCGGCTACGTGATCCAGCAGATCGGCCTGTTCCCGCACCAGACGATCGGCATGAACGTCACCACCGTCCCGCGACTCCTCGGCTGGCCGGCCGCGCGCCAGAAGGAGCGGGCGGAGGAGCTGCTGGCGCTCGTCGGGCTGGATCCGGCGAAGTACCGCGACCGCTTCCCGTCCCAGCTGAGCGGCGGCGAGCGGCAGCGGGTCGGCGTCGCCCGGGCGCTCGCCGCGGACCCCCCGATCATGCTCATGGACGAGCCGTTCGGGGCGGTCGATCCGATCGTCCGCGATCGCCTCCAGAACGAGTTCCTCCGGCTCCAGGAGCAGCTCGCCAAGACGATCCTGTTCGTGACCCACGACATCGACGAGGCGATCAAGCTGGGCGACCTCGTCGCCGTCTTCCAGACCGGCGGCATCCTCGCCCAGTTCGGGCCGCCGCTCGAGATCCTCGCCGCCCCCGCCTCCGAGTTCGTGGCCCGCTTCGTCGGCCAGGACCGCGGGCTGAAGCGCCTGTCCCTGCTCCGTGTCGCCGATGTCACGCTCGCGACGCCGTTCACTGCCCGGGTCGGTGAGCCCGTCACCGCCGCGCGGGAGCGCGTGCGCGCGGTCCCGTACCGCTACCTTCTGATCGTCGACGGAGCGAATCGGCCGGTGGGCTGGGCGGCCGAGGACGACCTCACGGGCGACGGCACCGTCAGCGCCGAGATGGCCAACCCGGTGTCCCCGCTCCTGAACAAGCGGACGACCCTGAAGGACGCCCTGTCGATGATGCTCGACGCCGCCGTCCAGACGGGGGTCGTGGTCGATCGCAACCAGGCCGTCCAGGGCCTGCTCACCGTCGAGGCGGTCGCGCTCAAGATGCGCGAGGGCGAGCACGCCACCGAGTACGGCGATCTGGCCCTGCTCGCCGAGCCCGGCGGGGCCGACGATCTGGATCCCGGCGCGGCGGACCAGGCCGCGCTGGCGGGGGTCTGACATGCCGCCCGGCACCAAGATCTTCGACTTCGGCTGGACAGTCGGCCATCTCGACCAGATCTGGACCCGGATCGTCCAGCACTTCGAGCTGGTCCTCGTCCCGCTCGCGCTCGGAATCCTGATCTCCCTCGTGCTTGCGATCCTTGCGGTCCGGCAGCGCTGGGCCTACCCGCCGATTACCCTCGTGACCGGCGTCCTGTACACGATCCCGAGCCTCGCTGCCTTCGCGGTGCTGCGGCCGATCACCGGCCTGACGTTCATCACGGCCTGGATACCGCTGACGACCTACACGCTCCTGATCCTGTTCCGGAACTTCGCGAGCGGCTTCACCTCCGTCCCGGCCGAGATCCTCGAAGCCGCCGAAGGGATGGGCTACACCCGTCGCCAGCGGCTGCTCCGCGTCGAGCTGCCACTCGCCATCCCCTTGATGATCGCCGGCATCCGGCTCGCGTCGGTCACGACCATCGGCCTCGCGACGATCGTCGCCGTCCTCGGCGACACGTTCGGCGGGCTGGGCCAGGTGATCACCGAGGGGATCCAGACGTTCTTCCCGACGAAGATCATCCTCGGCGCGGTGCTGTCAATCGTCCTCGCGTTCGGGGCGGACTTCCTCCTCGTGCGGCTCGAGCGCCTGATCACTCCGTGGGCTCGCGCCAGAGCGGGAGCGCGCTGATGAGCGAGATCATCGCGTTCTTCACGGACCCCAAGAATTGGGACGGCAGGCTGGGGATCCCCAACCGGCTCGTCGAGCATCTCGAGATCAGCGTTCTGGCCGTCATCTTCGCCGCAGCGATCGCCGTCCCGCTCGGCCTCTACATCGGCCACACCAATCGTGGCGCAAACCTTGCCATCAACATCGCCAACATCGGCCGAGCGATCCCCTCGTACGCGCTGATGGCGATCCTCCTGATCGTCACCCTCGAGCTGTCCACGACCGGGCTCTATTCGGCCCAGTTCGGGCTGGTCTTCCTCCCGGCGTTCCTGGCGATGATGTTCCTGGCGATCCCGCCGCTGCTCGTGGCGACGTACGCGGGCCTCCGCTCAGTCGACCGCGATCTGATCGAGGCCGGCCGTGGCATGGGCCTCCGCGAAGGCCAGATCCTGCGCGGGATCGAGGTGCCGCTCGCGTCGTCGATCATCATCGGCGGGCTCCGCACCGCGACGCTGCAAGTCATCGCCACGGCGACGATCGCGGCCATCCTCGGCGGCGGCGGGCTGGGGCGGTTCATTTTCGACGGCATCGCCCAGGGCGATGTCGGCAAGACGTCGATCTTCGCGGGCGCGATGCTCGTGACGGCCCTCGCGATCGGCGTCGACCTGCTGCTTGCCTGGGCCCAGACGCGGCTGACGCCCGCGGCGCTTCGGCGCCCTCGCCGGGTTCCGCGCCGGAGCCTGGGGACGGGCTGGACGACGGCCCGGGGGGCGTCGTCGGAGGCAGGCGGGCCGGGCTAGCACGAGAGAGACAGCCACGAGGCCCGCTGCTAAGGTACGCGGGCGATGCCGCCCCCCAGCGGCACGACTGAGGAGGAGTCACCAGATGCGGACACCCCGCGTGCTGGCGCTCGGGATGACCGCGGCCTTGATGGTCATGGCCTGCGGAGGCGGCGCCACACAGACCCCAACGGCGGCACCGAGCACGGTCGCGCCGCCGACGCAGGCGGCAACCGAGGCGCCCAAGGCGCCGATCAAGATCGGCTCCGACAACTTCTACGAGTCGAAGCTGGTCGCGGAGATCTACGCCCAGGTCCTCGAGCACGCCGGCTACACGGTCGAGCGCAAGTTCGGCCTCGGCTCACGCCAGGACCGCATCCCGGCGATGGACGCCGGCCAGATCGATCTCGTCCCCGAGTACGTCGGGTCCGGTCTTGGCTTCTACGACAAGACGAAGATCACGGGCGACGGCCAGAAGAACGCGGACGCGCTGCAGGCCGCGCTGACCAGCAAGAACATCACCGTACTCGCAATCGCCCCCGGCACGGACACGAACGCGTTCGCCGTTCGCCAGGACACGGCGACGGCCGCCGGGCTCACCAAGATTTCGGACCCCGCCGCCCACCAGGACTCGTACACCCTGGGCCTCCAGGCCGACTTGCAACCGAACCCGGTCCACGCCGGCCCCACTAAGGACTCAGGGGTCCCCCCCCCACC
>CAYXVP010000188.1:0-4693 GCA_964468305.1 uncultured Anaerolinea sp.
GTTCGAGCAAGACGGCGTCTTCACCATCGAGTTCGGCCAGGCGCACCGCGATGTGGTCGCGGGGTAGGGTGGAGATGGAGAGGCCGAGGTAGTCGGCCTGGATGGGGAGTTCGCGCATGCCGCGGTCGAATAGGCAGGGGGGCTGGTTTCGCGCGGATGAGGGCAGACGCCCCGGGCGGGACGGAGAACCTGCACGACTACCTGATTCCGCCCTTGGGCGACGCCCTGCCGATCGAGATCATCCTCGTCGAGGACGCCGAGCCCGCCGGACCCTACGGCGCCAAGGGCGTGGGGGAGCCCGCGCTCGTGCCCACGGCGCCGGCGATCCTCGGTGCGATTCGCGACGCCACGGGCGCGCGCGTCACGAGCCTCCCGGCGACGCCGGAGCGCGTGCTGGCAGCGATGCGGGCGGTGCCGTCCCGCTAGCCGGTCGTCGATCCGGCAGACTGCGCACCGTGCCCACGAAGGTGATCCTCGACGTCGACACCGGCACCGACGACGCAGTCGCGCTCATGACCGCCGCGTTGTCGCCGGATCTCGAGCTCATCGGGGCGACGACGGTCAACGGCAATACCACGATCGACTACACGACGGAGAACACGCTGCGCGTGTTCGACTGGATCGGGCTGCCCGAGACCCCGGTCCATCGGGGCATGGACCGCCCGATGGTGCGATCCCAGGTCCAGCGGGGCATGGCGACCCGGATCCACGGCGACCTGCTCGACCTCCCGGAGGTCTCGCGTGGCGCCAGGGTGCAGCCTGGCCACGCGGTCGACTGGCTGATCGACACGTATCTCGCCTCGAACGGCGATATCGTCCTGTGCCCGGTCGGGCCGCTGACCAACGTGGCGATGGCGATCCAGCGGGAGCCGCGCATCGTCGAGTTCATCCCCGAGATCGTGATCATGGGCGGCGCCCACGACCACGGGAACATGACCGCCTCTGCCGAGTTCAACATCTGGCTCGACCCGGAGGCCGCGCGCATCGTCGTCAACTGTGGCCGCCCGATCCGGATGGTCCCGCTGGACGCCACCCATCGGGCGCTCGTGTCGACGGCGGACGCCGAGCGTCTCCGGGCCCTCGGCACGCCCGCCGGAGAGGCGGCCGCCCGCTTCGTTCTGAAGCGGATCGACGGCTACGACGCCACCCAGCCGATGCCCCATCGGCCCGGCGCGGCCCCGGTCCACGACGCGCTCGCGGTGTGCGCGATCATCGACCCCACGATCATCACGACCGAGCACATCCCGGTCGACGTCGAGGTGTACGCGGAGCTGTCCGCCGGTCGCACCGTCTGCGACTTCCGCTTCCGCAGCGGCAAGCCCGCGAACGTCCACTTCGCGATGGACGCCGACGAGCCGAAGTTCGTCCGCATGCTGCTGGACATCCTCGGCCGAACGACCTGAACGTCCGAGCCGGTGGGCTGAACCCGCGGTCTATTCGTCTGTCGAGGTGCCGCCGGCGGTGGGCTCCTTGCCCTTCGGCCAGTAGAGCTCCTTCTTGACCTGAGCCTCGGGGAACCCGCGCCCGAGGAGCGTCTCCTCGGCGGCGATGATCATGTCTGGGTTGCCGCAGATGTAGGCGATGCTGTTGGCCGGGGTGAGGCCATGCTCGTCGAGGATCGGCGCCACGATCGACTCCACGCGTCCCGTTCGGCCGGTCCAGCTGCTGTTCTCCATCGCACCGGGCCGTGAGACGGTCGGGACGAACGTCACGGGATACGCGCCGGAGGCCTGCCAGTCCTCGAGCAGGTCGCGATAGCCGAGGTCGCGGGCATATGAGACACCGTTGAGGAAGACCGTCCGGCGCGGGGCGCCGTCCCTGAGGAGCTGTCGCATCATCGCGACGAAGGGCGCATTGCCGGTGCCGGACGAGATGAACATGTGCGTCCGATCGTCGTCCGGCTCCAGGGTGAACTTGCCCTTCGGCCCGATCATCCGCAGCCGGTGGCCCACCGGGAGCCGCCACAGGAGCGGCGTGAATGCGCCGCCCTCGACGAGCCGCACGTACATCTCGTAGCCATCGGTGCCGGCGACGGCGGGCGGGGAGGCGACCGAGTACGGGCGTTGCACGATCCGCTGGCCGGTCGGCAGCGCCGCGTCCTCGACGAAGACCCCGATGGTCATGTACTGCCCGGCCGTGAACGGCGTCGGCTCGGCGTCGAACCGGGCCCAGAAGGTCGCCAGGGATTCGTGGGCGTCGTCCCGGCGGACCAGGGCGGCGTTGTACTGCGGCGCGTCCGGCAGGATCACCCGCTGATCAAGATCGAGCATCGCCGGGATGGTAGGGGCGCTCGCCCTAGGCCGGCTTGGCCGCTCGACGTTTCGGGCCGACCCGACGCGGCCGGGCGACGATCGAATCCTTGTCCATTCCGAGCTCGACCGGCCCGCTCCGACCTTCGAGGGCGGCGATGATCCGGGGCGCCAGCGAGCGGTCGACGTAGCTCGCCGCGGCGTCGCGTCCCGGCGGCAGCTGGTGCCGCAACCACGCGACGAGCTCGGGGGCGAAGGTCACGTCCCAGCCACCGCGGGCAAGGCGTCCCGCCAGCGGATCCAGGAGGCTCGCGCGGAGATCATCAGTGGCAGTCCCCGCCTGCGCGTCCGCGGACTGCCAGGCGGCGACGTCGACCGTCGCCATGAGTCGTTGGCCGAGGGCGGCCTCGAGGACCTCGCTCCTGGGAGCGCCGCCCGGCCCATCTGCGGTGCCATCCGCGGGGGCCACGTCGAGTGTCGGCGCGGTCAGAACGACGACGGCGCTGCCCAGCGGTAGCGCGCGACCCATTGCGTCGGTGAGCCGCCCGGCATCGAGCCCGGCGGCGATGGTCTCGCGGATCGAGGCGGCGCAGCGATCGATGCCGCTGAACGTGACCACCTGCCGCGGATCCTGGCGGAGGACGGCGAGCGGCAGCGGCCGGTCGGAACCGATGAGGCCCGGCGCCGAGCCGAGCAGCGTCGAGATCGTGTGGTCCTCGGTCAGCCCGCCGAGGTCGATGTCGATTCGCGCCATCGGGCCGCCGAGGAGCGAACGTGCGAGCGCGTCGGCGAGGGCCGGGGCCGTCGCGGCGACGCGCCCCGTCAGCAGGACGACGGCCTGCGGCGAAGTCCGCCGCGCATCGACGCCGCGCAGCGTCACGGACAGGCGGCCGAGCAGCGCCGTACCGGCTTCGGCGTCGAGTAGCCCGTTTTTCGCGATGGCCTCGCGCAGCGCGGCGAGGCGCGGGCCCGGATCGACGCCCGCGCCGAACGTCGCGGCGATCGCCGTGCGGGCCGTCGCGCGATCGACCCGGGGCATGCCATGGGCGACGGCGTACGCCACCACCTGCTCCATGAGGTCGACGCCCTTATCCGGGAAGGCGCGGTTGGGGAGCGCCTCGTCCGCCAGCGAGATCACCTCGTCGACCACCCCCGGGTCGACCTCGATCTTGCGCAGCGACGCCAGCTGGCCGCGGACCGCATCGAGGACGGCGTGGACGCCGGCGGCGTCCATCGGCTCGACCGGCAGGATCGTGAACCGGCGATCCAGGGCGGGATCGGTCTCGATCGTCGCCTGGTACTCCTCGCCGGTCGTCGCCCCGATGCACGCGATCTCGCCGCGGGCGAGCACGGGCTTGAGCGACTCGGCAAGGTCGTGGACCGCGGGCGAGAGCAGCACGTGGATCTCGTCGAGGAACACGATCACCGATGGGTGGCGCGCCTCGGTGAGGAAGTCGCGCAGGACCTCGGGATCGCGCGCCACGGCGGCCGCGAGCGGGAGCAGGGCAACGTCGTAGACGTGGACGCCGGCGAGCGCCGGCGGCGCGGCCGCCCCCGCGAGCCGGATGGCGAAGCCCTCGACGATCGCGGTCTTGCCCGAGCCGGCGGGCCCCACGAGCAGCGGATTCCGCTTGGAGTGGCGGAGCAGCGTCTCGATGATGGCCTCGATCTCGCGCTCGCGGCCGACGATGGGCCCGAGCCGGCCCTGCGCGGCGAGGCCGACCAGGTCGCGCCCGAACCGGTCGAGGGTCGGCGTCGACGTGGCGCGTGCCGCCCACGCCTCGGTGCTGCGAATCGCGTCATCCCGATCGACGCGCGACCTGCCGGCAACAACTGCCGCGGCGACGGCCTGCTCCAGCAGGTCGATGGCCTTGTCCGGGAAGCGCCGGTTCGCGATGTGCGCGTCGGCGTAATCGAGCAGGACCTCGAGGGCGGCGTCGGTCACGTGGACGCTGCGCTTCTTCGCGAGCGACTCGCGGAGGGCGTGCAGAATCGGCAAGGTGCCGTCGCGATCGAGGGGGGCGATGGCGACGGTCGTGAATCGCCGGGCCAGCGCCGAGTCCTTCGCGATCGTGGCCCGGTATTCCTCGTCGGTCGTCGCTCCGATGACGGCGAAGTCGCCCCGGCTCAGGGCCGGCTTGAGCACCTCGTCGGCGGCGATGCCGCCCTCGCTCTGGCCCGCACCCGAGAGCAGGTGGATCTCGTCGAAGAACAGCACGATGCCGGGCCGCGACGCCTCGCGGACGAGCTCCGCGAGGCGCTCCTCGAGCTGGCCGCGATACTCGGTCCCGGCGACCAGCCCGGCGAGTGGGACCTCGATGATCCGCGCGCCGTGCAGGAGGGCCGGCACCTTGTCGGCCGCGACCCGCTGCGCGAGCCCCTCGACGATCGCTGTCTTCCCCGAACCGGCGGGACCCAGGAGGACCGGGTTCCGTTTGGTCGTG
>CAYXVP010000189.1:0-4666 GCA_964468305.1 uncultured Anaerolinea sp.
GTCGACGTCGCCGGGCTGGAGCCGCGCGATGAGGCTGCCCAGATCCGCGACCTTGAACTGGCGGTCGCCGTCGGTGAAGGCGAGGTTCGCGTAGCGCGCCGCGGCGAACCCGGAGCGCAGGGCGGCGCCGTAGCCGAGGTTGGTCGCATGGTGGACGGCCCGGACCTCCACGTGGGCTGCGGCCAGGTCGTCGGCGATCCGGGGCGTGTCGTCCCGCGAGCCATCGTCGACGATGACGATCTCGAACGACTCGGCCAGTCCGGGCAGCGTCGCCAACGCCTCCTCGACGAGCCCGCGCACGTTGCCGGCCTCGTTGTGCGCCGGGAAGAAGTAGGTCAGCTCCGGCAGCCGCGCGGCTCCCTGGCTCATCGGCGCGCCGACAGCGGGCCGTGGACCTGCCAGACCGCGTCGTCGCCTTTGCCGGCGATGACCGACATGTCGAATTGGGCGGTCAGCTCATCGGTGTCCGGGCCGGGCAGGCGGATCACGTACACCGGCCGGTTCTCGGCCAGGTAGCGCCTGATCACGTCGGGGGCGCGACCGAGATCGAGGTCGAGCATCGTCCGATCGTCGACGATGAAGATGTCGGGGCGGACGCCCTCGACCTTCTGGGCGTACCACAGCGCCGTCGACGTGCTCCACCAGCTCACGAGCACGGCATTGTCCGGGATCAGCGGCAGGACCTGCGCGAGCCATACCTGGGCGTCGCGATCCCGGGACCGGTCGATCGAGGCTCGCCGCGCGGCCAGGTCGTCGAGGGCCGGCCAGAGGAGGATCACGGCGAGAACGACCGCGGCCGCGGTTGTGACCACCTCGACCCGTCGAACCTCGAAGCGGAGGCGGCGGACTCGCTCGAGGACGCTCGTGGCGGCCGCGCCGAGCACGATCGCGAGGTCGGCGGCGAGGATGCCGAGCCAGGTCCAGGCCCACAGGATCGGCCCGAGGTAGTAGCGGTTGATGTCCGCGTTCGAATAGGCGGCATTGAAGAGGACGGTGATGACGAGGGCGAGGCCCGTCAGCAGGGCGTAGCGCGGCGCGCGGCGGACCGTGGCGAGGAATGCCGCGGGGATCGCGAACGCGAGCAGGCCGAACTGGTCGACCCCGCGCGCCGCCAGCTGGTCCCACTTCACGCCGAGATTCGCGAACGGGTCCGCGAGCGCGCCGCGGAACTGCTCGGCGAGGGCGATGTCCCAGAAGCCGTTCCACGTCGCCGGTTTCGCGTACACCAGCGGCGCCGTCAGGGCCGGCACGAGGCCGCCGCGGACCGGAAGCTCGAGGTAGACGAGGGCGAGGGTCCCGACGGCCACGACCACGCACGTGAGCGCGAATCGCCAGCGGCGGAGGATCCCCGGCTCGACCGCGAGCACGTACAGCCCGATCGGCGGAACGAGCAGCAGCGTCAGCGAGTGGTTCCCGGCGGCGAGGCCGAAGACCACGGCGGCGGCGACGAGCCAGCGGTCCGCCCGCCTCGCGTCCGGCGGCGCCGCGGCCGTCAACCCCGCGGGCTCGACCGCCCACCGTCGCTCCTGCTCCCACGTCACCAGGGCGACCAGCAGCACCGCCACGAAGGCCAGGTGGATCGGATGCGGGTCGGCCGCCATCGCGTAGCGCCAGACGAGCGGCGTGGTCGCGAGCGCCAGGCCGACGGCGATCCCGATGATCGTCGAGCCGGCGAGCCGGCGGACGAGCGCAACGGTGGCCGCCGCCGCGATGGCCACCGCGAGCAGCGACAGGACGTTGATCCGGAAGGCGGGCTCACCGATTGGCGACAGCAGCAGGTTGGCGACGAAGCCGAGGAGCACGTAGGTCGGGTAGCCGGTCGGATGCGCAGTCCCGAGGATCGGCAGCACGGTCTGGAACTCGCCGGTGTCCCAGAAACCGACGCCGGGCATGACGCCGGACCAGCCGTTCTCGATCACGAGCAGGGCGACGCCGATCGCGGGCAGGGCGGCGACGATGCGCGAGCCCTTCCCGGGGCGAGGCATCGCGGCGGCGCCGCTCACCATCCGAGGATGTTCCCCCAGATCACGCCCCACAGGTTGATTGCGACGGACGCGGCGATGAGCCCGAACCCGAGAAGACCGACGCGGCCGCGTCGCTGCATGCCGATGGCGACCAGCGGCAGCGCAAAGGCCACGAAGTCGTTGGCGAAGCGGTACCCGAACTGGACCCAGCCCTGGCTGAAATGCAGCAGGTTGACGAACGCGATGGCGAGCACCGCGAGGCTCGCGCCGACGACGAGCCGCGATCGCCGGCGCGAAAACGCCCAGCCGGCGAGCAGGTAGCCCGGGCTCGTCAGCACGATGCTCATGCCGATGGCGCGTGGTTCCGCGACCGGACAGGCTCGGTCGAACAACCCGCGAGCCGCGCCCGGCTGCGTGCACAGTGCGTCGCCGTCGCCGCCGAAAACGTCGGGCGCGAATTCCGGCAGCACGGCGGGTGTCGACAGGAGCAGGACCCCGAGGTTCTGCGGCAGGTAGCGGATGTCCTCGATCGACCAGGCGGGGTTGTAGCCGAGCGCCTGGTAGCCGGCCGCCTCCTTCTGATACTGGTACTCGTACCCCGGGTGGAAGAGGTGGCCAGTCGTCGCCAGGTTGTAGCCGAGCAGGAGCGCGACCGGGATGGCGGCCCCGATCCCCGCGGAGCCCGATCGGCGGAGCCAGCTCCCACCGCCGCCGACGAGCAGGAAGAACGGCGCCCCGAAGATCATCGTCAGCCGCGCGGTGCAGGCGATGCCGAACAGCAGGCCGGCGGCGAGCTGGCGCCGGTCGACGAGCTCGAACGGTCGGCGAAGCCCCGTGGTGATCGAGGCCGCGGCGCCGCGCATCGAGGGCCCGCCCTTCACCTCGTCGTCGGCGCCCGGATCCGAGCCGAGCGCGATCCCGACAGCCAGCAGGAGGAACGTCACGGCGGCGACGTGGGCGAAGAACCACGTGGTGCCCAGCTGTGCGGCATACCAGAACACGGTCCCGAGCGCGAAGAAGATCGTTGTCGCCAGCCGCACTCGGCGCGAGATCGCGAGCCGCCCCACCGCCCACCAGGCAAGCGCCACGGCGATTGCGCCGAGCACGACCGAAACGGCCCGAATGTCGGTCGCGAGGCCCCATACGGCGACGAACGGCAGGAGCAGGATCGCGGGCAGGGGTGGGAACGGCAGCAGGGCTCCCGGCGTCGAGGGATCGCCGGTCAACGCTGCCAGGGGGTAGACGTCCTGCATCCAGTCATTGCCCCGCGGGAAGCCGCCTAGGTTCACGGGCCAGTCGATGACTGCGGTCCCGTGGAGGAACGCCTCTGCCTGCCAGACGAAGTGGTTGTAGTAGCGCTCGCTTCCGGGGAGCCAGTACGCGGCAAGCGCGGCCGCAACGAGAACCGCGCCGACCAGCAGCGCGGGGAGGCGGTCGAGCCAGTCGAGCAGGGTGTCGAGGGGACGGGTGCCGGCGGCACCCTCTGCTACGCTCCCAAGCACCTCATCGCTCGCTGGAGACCTACCGCGACTTGACAGGCCCCGCAATCGGTGAGCCCGACCCGGGCAGGGCGGCGCCCTCTCGGACCGGCTACGGGGACACCGGCGGCATCCTCGTCCTGTTGGCCCTGGGGCTCACCTTCCGGCTCATCATCGCATACCTCCTCCCGGGCTCCGGCTTCAGCAACGACGTCGCGGCGTTCCGGTTCTGGGCCAACGAGCTGGCCACCCACGGACTCAACGGCTTCTACAACCGCGGCTTCTTCATCGACTACAGCCCCGGCTACCTGTACGTCCTGTGGGCGGTCGGCGTGGTCGGCAATGCCCTCGGCGGCATCGGCGACCTGATCAAGATCCCGCCGATCCTTGCCGACGTCATCCTCGGCTACCTCGTCTGGACGATGGTCCAGGAGCTGGGCGGCGGTCGCCGAGCGGCGCGGCTCGGCGCCTTGATCGTGGTCATCAACCCGATCACCTGGCTCGACAGCGCGATCTGGGGCCAGGTCGACTCCGTGGGCGCGGTGGCCCTCCTGCTCGCGATCCGCGAGCTGTGGCGCGACCGGCCTGAGCGGGCGGCATCCCTCGCCGCGCTCGCCGCGATCATCAAGCCACAGCTCGCCATCATCATCCCGGTCCTCGCGGTGGTCGTGATCCGGCGCGCCCTCTGGCCGAAGGGCGGCTTCGGGGTCGAGGACGCGGCCGCGCCGATCGCGGCGGCGGCGCCACGGACCCCATGGGAGCGTCGGGCGCGCGGGCCGCTCCGGATCGCGACAGCCGGCCTCGTCGGGCTGCTCACGCTGGTGGTGCTCTCGCTGCCCTTCGGCCTGAGCCTGCCTGGGCTCGTCGCGCAGGTCGTGAAGGCGGCCGCCGGCTACCCGTACTTGACGGTCAACGCCTTCAATCCGTGGGCGCTGGTGATCCAGGAGGGGTCCGACGGCAGCCAGGACAGCCTGGTCGTGAAGAACATCGGCAAGTCGATCATGTACGAGCGCTACTACATGCTTGATGAATGGGCTTCCACGGTGCTCTGGAATGCTTTCCCGGCTGTGAATATCGCCGCCGGCATCTGGTGCATTGCGACGTTGCGCGACAAGAAAGTGCTCGCCGGGTTCGAGGCCCGGTCCTACGACCAGTCCTGAGGAGGTTGCCCATGAAGGCAGCTCTTCGTTGCTGGTTGCGCACGCTTGCCCGGGTCGCCCTGGG
>CAYXVP010000190.1:0-312 GCA_964468305.1 uncultured Anaerolinea sp.
CGTCGTGGGTCGGGCGCCGTCGACGGCTACGGCATCCAAGGCCGGGGCCAGGTCCATCGGCGGAAGGGCCGCCCCGTGGAAGGAGATCTGGTCCGTCTCGGCCGGGCGATAGCCCCGGCCCTTCTGGGTTCGAACGTGGACCAGGACCGGACCCTTCAGCCGGGAGACGCGCCGGAAGGTCTCAAGCAGGGCGTGGATGTCATGGCCGGGGACGACGCCGATGTAGGTGATCCCGAGGTCCTCGAACAGCTGGCCCGGGCTCGCGAGGGTGACGACCGAACCGCGGAGCCGCGTGCCCCACCTCCAGCCCGC
>CAYXVP010000190.1:322-4650 GCA_964468305.1 uncultured Anaerolinea sp.
TTTCGGGGGGGGGGGCGGGGCCGGCCGGCTTCTTGGCGATCGGCTCGCCGGGCTGGCCGGTGGCCATCGCGGGGGCCCCCTCGCGGCTCGGATGGCCCTTGGAGTAGCCCACGTGGAAGCAGACCGCGTCGAGCCCGATCTCGGCCGCGACCTTGAGGTCGGCGAGCAGGCTCGACACCGAGGAGTTGCGGATGCGACCCTCCGGGCTCGCGAGGTTGACGACCGATCGGCGGAGCCGCTGGCTCCACATCAGCGCCGCCGGCCCGATTACCGGAATCCCGCCGACCAGCCGGTCGTAGACCGATCGGCTCGAGAGCCACGGCCGGCTCACCTTGATCCGGGACAGGTACGTCGAGAACGCGCCGACCGTCGCGCTGATCGACATCTCGTTGTCGTTGAGCACGATCAGCATCGGGGTGCGGCGATGGCCGATGTCATTGAGCGCCTCGAGGGACAGGCCGGTCATCAGCGCCGCGTCACCGACGACGACCGCGATCCGCTCCGTGCCGCCGCGGATGTCGCGGGCCGCGGCCAACCCCTCGGCGATGGACAGGCCCGTACCGGCGTGGCCGCCGTCGAAAACGTCGTGCTCGCTCTCGCTCCGGCGCGGAAAGCCGCCGATGCCGTCGATCTGGCGCAGCGTCCCGAAGCGCTCGAGACGGCCGGTCAGCAACTTGTGCGCATACGCCTGGTGGCCGGTGTCCCACACGATCTTGTCGTTCGGGGAGTCGAGCAGCCGATGCAGCGCGATCGCGATCTCGACGACGCCGAGGCTCGAGCCGAGGTGGCCGCCGGTCTTCGCGACCGTCGTGATGATCGTCTCGCGGATTTCTGCGGCCAGGCTCGCGAGCTGGGCCTCGCTGAGGCGGCGCAGGTCTGACGGGCCGTTCAGGCTGGCCAGGATGGACTCGGACACTGGCGGGCTGGTGCTCCTGATTGCCGGGTCAGCGAGACGCGCTCGACCCGCTCCCGTGTGACGCGGCCGTCGGCGGGGAGTGTATGCCGAGCCTTGCTGCAGGGCCCCGGCACGACCAGGGTCTGGCCGGCTCAGGGCGCGGCCTCGACCCTGGCCAGGGCATCGAGTACCTCGTGAGCCACCCGGGCCATCGGCGCGGCAACGGCATCGATCCTGATCGTCGCCGACTCGGTGAGCATCGGGTTGTAGCCGGAGCCGCCACTCCCCGAGTTGCGCCGAAGGTCCGTGCGGACGAGCACGATCGGCTTCTTGCCGTACGCGTAGCCGACCTCCCAGCTCGTTCCCGAGTCGGGGTCCGCGCCATCCATGATGGCGACGAGGCAGTCCGCCCAATCGATGCCTGCCACGTCGGTTGCGAAGATGCCCGAGGCGTTCTTGCCGGGCTCCTGTTCCTGCGGCAGGAAGACCTCGTGGCCCACTACCCGCAGCGCCGCCGCGAGCGTGGCGTTCCAATCGCGCTCGGCGGCGCTGAAGAGCGGTCCGGCGAAGTAGATCCGCATCCAGCTCTGCCCTAGCTGAGGCCCGTGATCGCGCTGAGCGGCGGATACGGCGGACCACTCCGCAAGGCAGCAAGGATCTCTCGGGCTGCCTGCTTGCCGCTCGGCAGCCGATCTCCCGGCTCGAAGCGCCACGCCGCTGCCATCGCGAGGACGAGGACGCGACAGTCCTGAAGCAGGGAGTGATCGATGTTCGGATACAGCCGGCCGACCTCCGTGGGTGCGTGGGCAAGGTCGAATTCCACCGGCCCTCGGCAGCAGGTCTCGAGGTCGATGAACAACGGACCCTCCCTCGTGCCGAGCACGTTGCCCGGGTGCGGCTCGCCGTGGAGCAGCTGCTCCTCGGCGCTCCGCCCTGCGATCGCGGGCATCACCTTCGCGAACGTGTCCAGCAGGAGACGCCCGTCCGCGTCGGTGAGCTCCGGCGGGCGAGCGGGGCTCTCGACGAGCTCCCGAGCCTCCGTGACCCGATCGGTGTAGTGCGGCGCCGAGACATCGATCTGGCGCATGCCGGCATGCAGTCGTGCAAGGGCGTCAGCGTACGCGGCGGGCGACAGCTCGCGCGCCGGCTGGGTCTCGTAGTAGGTCCAGAGCGTGATCGTGAAGCCATCGCGCTCGTGGACACGCGGTACGACCCGAGGCTCGAGCCGTGCGACCGGGCTGTTCGTTCGCGCCAGCTGCGTGGCAATCTCGATCTCGAACGGAGCCGCTATGTGGCCCGGCAGCGCGACCCGGGCGAGGGTCTCGGACGGCCGCAGCCGCAGCGCAAGCCGGTTCGACACGTGAACCGGGATCGCCTCGTCGACCTGCAGACCCAAAGCTGCAGCCAGCGACGCTGCGGCAGCGATCGCACGCTGCACGTCCACGTCGAGGACCTTCAGCGCGCGAGGGAGAAGAGGCGCCAGGCCTCAGGGACCCCCTCGAGCTGGTTCGTCTGACCCGGCATGGCGATCAGCTCCAAGCCGGAGCCGCCAGCCAGAGGAGGTAGCCCTGACAGGCATCCGGGATGCCAGCAATCGCGCGCGGAAAGTCAGCCTGGCTGTACTCGCCGCCGCCGACCGACACCTTCTGGTGCTCGCGCAGCGTAGGTCCGGCGGGTGAAGTGATGATGAGGGCGCCCTCGTCCAATGAAGCCGCAGTACCGGAGGGCCAGATAAGCAGGTGGTCTGTCGTGTCGTGAAGCACGACGCACGAACCCTGCAGTTCGATTGTTCCGGTCGCAAGCGCGGCGGGGTAGGCGTCCCCAGGCCCGTACGTCGGCAACTCGATGGTGCCACTCGCTGGTGCGCCGCCGGCGCCTGCAGGGTCAACCTTCACGGCAAGGGCGTCGGCGGGATAGTGCCTCGCGAGATAGTCGAGCAGCGACTTGTCCATCGCGCGCAGCACGATCAAGGCGCGGTTGTCGCGGTGGTCGGGAACCGTCGAGTAGATCAGCTCCGATTTCGGAACGCCGCGCGAGTGCAGGAACGTGACGTCGTCCATGATCTGCCGAAGCTCGGCGCCGCCGTGCTTGACGTCTCGGATCGTGTACGGAATCGAGAAGCCGGCCGCGTCGATCGCCTGGCGGCCGGCCGCGCTCGCGGCCGACATGACGAGCCCGCCCGTGGCCGGATCGATCCATGGGTAGCCCACGTCGTTGCTGGTCTCGGCGAATTCGATCGCGCTGCTCAACGCAAGGGCAACCTGTTCGTTCGCGGGCTTCGACTGCACCTCCTCACCAAGGTTGACGAACAGGATGCCCGCACGATCAGCGCTTGGCGGAGGCGGAGGCTGCTGCCCGGAGCAGGCCGAGACCAGCAGCGCCAGCGCGACCGCACCCGCGCAATTTCGCAGGAGCACCCGTGATGCCACGACTCTTCTCAGTCAGCGTCGCGCAATGTCATTTGAGGAGCGCGAGCACGGGGCCCATCGCCTCGAGAGCGCCCAGCGTCGGGGGCCAGAGGATGATCTCGATGCGGTCGAAGCCGCCCGCCTGAAACGCCCTGATGCGGTCCGCGATCTCCGCCGCCGATCCGCGGATCGGGACGCCGAGCACCTCAGCCGCGCCGGTGACTGCGGTCGGCTCCACGATGACGCCGGCCGATCGCCCGATCGTCGCCGGATCCCGGCCAACGTCGAGACAGGCGGCCACGAGCGCGGCGAGCCGCGGGCCGAACTCCGAGAGGTCGCTTCGCTCTTCGACGAACCAGCTCCAGATGTCCGCGTGCGAGGCGGCCAGGCGCAGCATTCTCGGACCCTTGGCCCCGATCATGATCGGGATCCGTCCGTGCCGGGGCCCGATGGGTCGGTGCTCGAGGTCCCGGGCCGCGTGGAAGGCGCCCTCGAAATCGGCATGGCCATCGCGGAGCAGCGGCAGGATGATCTTGAGCGCTTCTTCGAAGCGGCCGACGGTTCGATCTTCGGGCAAGCCAAAGGCGTGGCCCTGGCGGCCGGCGTGACCGGCGCCCAGGCCGAACACGAACCGCCCGCCGCTGATCTCGTCCAGCGTCTCGACCGCCTTCGCCAGGATCCCGGGGTTGTGGTGGAGCGCCGACAGGATCCAGGTGCCAACCTTGATCTTCGACGTCGCCGCCGCGACTGCGCCGGTCATCGCGACGCAGTCCCACCACCCCTGCGGTGCGTGGCCTTCGGAGCGCCAGAGCAACTCGTCCGCCGTCCAGACGGTGTGGAAGCCGATGTCTTCCGCGGCGATCGCGAGGTCCCGAATTTCGGTCCAGCGGACCGTTGTGCCGTCGACGAAGGAGTCGCCCATCGGCAGCACGAGACCGACTTCAAGTGCGCCCATCTCGTCAGTCAGCGTTCGCCGAATGTGCGTAGGGTGAGACGTGGCCTTCGCGGGCTGCGAAGGTGTCGTC
>CAYXVP010000191.1:0-4648 GCA_964468305.1 uncultured Anaerolinea sp.
GCGGGCCCACATCGGCCCGCCGTTGACGAAGCGCCCGGTCGGGTTGCCGTGCATCACCGGGTCCGATTTCCGGAGCTCGCGCGGGACCGCCGGCAGGATGACCGCCTCGACCAGGTCGTCATGCAGCCGATCGATCCGGACGTCGGGATCGTGCTGGGCGGCGACCACGATCGTGCGCACCCGCTTGGGGACGCCATGCGCGTACTCGACGGTGACCTGCGTCTTGCCATCGGGACGGAGGTACGGCAGCTGCCCGGACTTGCGCGCCTCGGCCAGGCGGCGGGCCATGCGATGCGCGAGGGCGATCGGCATGGGCATCAGCTCGGGCGTCTCGCGGCAGGCGAAGCCGAACATCATGCCCTGGTCGCCCGCCCCGATTTCGCCGACGTCGAGCTTCTCGCCGCGGGTCTCGAGCGCCGAGTTCACGCCCTGGGCGATGTCCGGCGACTGCTCCTTCACCGAAATCAGCGTCCCGCAGGTCTCGTAGTCGAAGCCGTAGTCGGCGCGGGTGTAGCCGATGTCGCGGACCGTTTCACGCACGACCTGCTGGAAGTCGACGTAGACCTTGGTCGTGATCTCGCCGAGGACGGCGACGAGGCCGGTCGTGGTCGCCGTCTCGCAGGCGACCCGCGCATCCGGGTCCTCGCGA
Organism: uncultured Anaerolinea sp.; assembly: GCA_964468305.1. Taxonomy (GTDB): domain Bacteria; phylum Chloroflexota; class Limnocylindria; order Limnocylindrales; family CSP1-4; genus UBA5189. Next base: position 650 of record CAYXVP010000191.1, read on the forward strand.
ATGATCGCGTCGAGGATGGCGTCGCTGACCTGGTCGCAGAGCTTGTCCGGGTGGCCCTCGGTGACGGACTCGGACGTGAACAGGTACTCGGGCGCGTCGACAATGCTGGTCAAGGGATCCTCGGCTGCGGCCCTGGCGGCGGTTGGCCGGCGACGAGATTACCACCGGGACCGCGGTTGCCTCCCGCGACACGAGGCTCTCTGGGCGGCTCCCGACCTTCTTGCCAAATCGACACCGGAGGTCGGTTCGGCGTCTGGACGAGGCCACACGACGACTCCAACGTCCGGACCTGGAGGTGACTCGCGGCTCAGGGCGCCAGACGTTGGCTGAGATTCTCTTGGGTTCGGCGCCATGCCGACCCTGGGTGTCGATATGGCTATTTGGTGCGGTCGCCGCGTAGGCTTCCCCTGCCGATGTACGGGTATCGCCGGGTGCCGTGTGACGACCGCCATGGGTGGCGCTTCATTCGCGAGCAGATGGGATGACCGTCGAGCTGTCCCTCGGTCCAGCGCCACTCGATGCGGCCGATCCGTTGGCGGGCTTCCGCAACCGGTTCGCCCCCACCGAGGACGGCCTGATCTACCTCGACGGCAACTCGCTGGGGCGGCCCACGAAGGCCTCGATCGAGCGGGTGAACGCGCTCGCGGAGGCGTGGGCGAAGCGGCTGATCCGCGGCTGGGACGACGGCTGGCTGGAAATGCCGCTTACCGTCGGCGACGAGCTTGCGCAGGGCGTCCTCGGCGCGAAACCCGGCGAGGTCGCGGTCACCGACTCGACCACGGTCAACATCTACCGCCTCGCCTGCGCGGCGCTCGATGCCCGACCCGACCGCGGCACGATCGTCATCGAGCGGTCCGAGTTTCCGACCGACCGCTACGTCGTCGAGGGCCTGGCCCGGGACCGCGGGCTGACCATCCGCTGGCTCGACGGCGACCCGATCGAGGGGCTCCGGACCGAGGACGTCGCGTCGCCGTTCGACTCGAGGACGGCCCTCCTGATCCTGTCGGCGGTCAACTACCGCTCGGCCGCCATCGTCGACATTCGGGCCGTCACCGATGCCGCGCGCGACGCAGGCGCGCTCGTCCTGTGGGACCTGTCCCACGCCGGCGGCTCGATCCCGGTCGATCTTGAGGCCAATGGCGTCGACCTCGCGGTCGGCTGCACGTACAAGTACCTCAACGGCGGGCCTGGCTCGCCGGCATTCCTGTACGTCCGTCGCGAGCTCCAGGACGCGCTTCGGCCCCCGATCCAGGGCTGGTTCGCGCAGCGCGAGCAGTTCGACATGGGCCCCACCTTCGACCGCGTGGCCGGCATCCGCGGCTGGCTCGTCGGGACGCCGGGGGTCGTCGGGCTGACCTCCGCGCAGGCCGGCATCGAGGTCGTCGCCGAGGCAGGCATCGACGCCATTCGGGCAAAGGGCATCGCCCTCACCGAGTACGCCATCGCCCTGCACGACGCCTGGCTCGCACCGCTCGGCTGCTCGATCGGGTCGCCGCGAGAGGCGTCGCGCCGCGGTGCGCACGTCTCGATCCGCCACCCGGAGGCAAAGCGCCTCACGCGCTCTCTCATCGAGCGCGGCGTGATCCCCGACTTCCGCGCGCCGGACTCGGTCCGTATTGGCCTCTCGCCGCTGACCACGTCGTTCGATGATGTCCACCGCGGAATGCGGGCCCTCGCCGAGCTGCTCCGACCTACGGGTATTCGACGTTCAGGGTGAGCTGCTCGGGATCCAGGTGCCGATCGAAGCTGATATCGACGACGCGGAGGACCGTCGACGCGTCGCAGTTGAACCCGGCCGTGATCGGCGGGTGGTTATGGATGGCCAGCTCGTAGCGGCCGGTGCCGATGGCGTTCAGGACGAGCGTGACCCGGTCGTCGCACGGGCCGCCCACCCATGAGACCCGCAGCGTCTTGGGCTCGCCCGGAATCGCTTCGACCCCGGGGCTGGTCGACTGGTCGGCGGCCAGTCCTATGCCCGACACGAGGCCGGCCTGGTCGACCAGCGAGATCGGCATCGAATCGGCACCCGCGGTCGCGGCGGGATAGTTCACCTTGAATGGCGAAGGGACGGCGCTGGACCCGCAACCAGCGAGGGAAGGGAGCGAGACGAGCGCGAAGACGAACGCCACGACGCGAACAACGACCTGCGAGTGGCGGCGCACGTCTCCGGGGCGCGTTCTGGCCTCGTCGAGGATCTGGCGCTTCAAGGCCTAGAAGCCGTCAGCCGGCTTCCTCGTCGCTCTTGGAGTCCTCCGCCCAGCCGAGGTGCTTCCTGAGCCACCCGACCGACGCAAGGTGAAACGTCGCCGACTCGGAGTACGCCGGCAGGCCCTCGATCCGCGCACGCGCCAGCGAGGCCGTCACTCCATCCGTCGTGAGCGATTCGACGTCGTCGGCCGCCAGCATGACGTCGCGCTTGGAGGCCAACCGGACGCGAACGCCGTGAAAGATGTCCTCGGCATCCGAGCCCAGAATCTCCTGGACGGTGCCGACCCGGCTGCCATCGCTCGCGAACACGGGACTGCCGTAGGTGACGCCTCGCCACCCGACCGGGTCTGCCACTTGCTGCCTCCTCCGAGATGGTGGCTCAGCCGCCACCTCGATTGCGGAATTCCACCAGGAACTGGATCTCGAGCGGCTCGATGTCGTCGGCGGGCTCGAACCCGAAGACCTGCGCGTAGAACGACAGCTCCGCGCCGAAGGATCGGATGATCGCGTCGTGGCCGCGGAAGCCGTGGTCCTCGCCCGGATAGAGCAGGTACGCGTGCGGGACGCGCCGCTCGAACAGCGCGTCGACGATCCGCTCCGCCTCCGACGGCGGCACGACCCGGTCCTCGGCGCCCTGCTGGACGAGCACGGGCGCCGTGATCCGCTCCGCGTGAAGCGCCGGAGATCGATCGAGGTAGACCTGCTTCGCCTCTGGCCACGGCCCGAGGAGGCTCTCCAGGTAGCGCGACTCGAACTTGTGGGTGTCCTTGACGAAGGCCCGCAGGTCGCCGATGCCGAAGTACGTGCAGCCGGCGTCGAACTGATCGGTGAAGGCGAGCGCGGCGAGGGTCGTGTAGCCGGAGGCGCTGCCGCCTCGAATGGCCTGCCGTGAGCCGTCGACCAGCCCCTTCTCGGCGAGGTAGCGGGCGCCGGCGACGCAATCGTCGACGTCGACGATCCCCCACTCGCCCTCGAGCCGTTTGCGGTAGGCCTTGCCATAGCCGGTCGAGCCGCCGTAGTCGACGTCGAGCACAGCGTAGCCGCGGCTGGTGAAGAGCTGGATGCCGGTCGCGAAGCCGGAGAAGGCGGCGCCCGTCGGCCCGCCGTGACTCGTGACGATCAGCGGCGGCAGCTCGCCGTCCCGGCCGGCGAATGACTGGCTGGTCGGCACGTAGTAGTTGCCGAAGGCGGTTCGACCGCCGGTCGTCGGGAACTCGATGTGCTGCGGCGCCGAGACGTCGTCGTGCTCGGGCTGGTTCGGGTTGGCCGTCCGGAGGACCTCGATGCCGCCGCGAAGGTCGAGCTCGATCACCTGCGCGGGCTGCCTGGGGCCCGCGCCGCGGAGCAGGAGGCGATCGCCATCCACCGAGAGCGAGTTCATCTCGGTGTACGGCAGGTCGACCGTGCTGATCGAGCCGTCCGACGCGATCCGGATCAGCTCGTCGCGGCCGGAGCTGCGGGCGATGGCCACGACGTCGCCGCCGGGCAGGAACGCGTAGGTCGAGTAGCCGAACTGCCAGTCCGGCCCGACGAGCTCGGCCTCGAGGTTGGTGACCTGCTCGGCCGTGCCGTCGACCCAGCGGTACAGGTTCATCCAGCCCGTCGGCTCCGCGGCGAAGTGGAGCACGCCCGCGGGCGACCACGTGGGCTGGCTGATCCAGTCGGTTCGGCTGCCGGTGATCCGTTGCGGGTCGTCTAGCGAGCCAACCTAACCCAACCTGCCCGCCCGTTGCTTCGTCCCATCTCAGCGCCTGTTGTGGCAGGGCCAACGAAAGCATCGGACCCGTGTCC
>CAYXVP010000192.1:0-4643 GCA_964468305.1 uncultured Anaerolinea sp.
CACCGTCCTGCGGCTGATGCGGCTGTACGACGAGACGTGCGTCGCGCTCTGCGAGGGCCAGTACCTCGACATCTGGATGGCCGAGCACGACGACGGCCTCTCGGTCGAGCTGTACTTCGACATGATCGGACGCAAGACCGCGGCCCTGATCTCGGCCTCGATCCAGGCCGGCGCGGTCCTCGCGACCGACGACGAGAACATCATCGACCGCTTTCGCGCGTTCGGCTGGGACCTGGGCATCGCCTTCCAGCTCAACGACGACCTGCTGGGGATCTGGGGCCCCGAGCCGGCGACCGGCAAGGTCGCCTCGGACGTGCCCCGCAAGAAGAAGACGCTGCCCGTGATCTACGCCTTCGAGCACGCCGGCCGGGCCGACCGGCAGCGGCTCGCCGAGCTCTATGCGAACGGCCGGCTCACGCCCGAGCACACCGCCGACATCGTGGCCATCCTCGAGCGAACGGGCGCCCGCGACTACACCCGCGACCGGGCTCGCGAGCACCGCGACCGCGCCCTCGCCGCGCTGGACGCCGCGGGCACGATCGAGCGAGCACCGCGGGAGCGCCTCGAGGAGATCATCCGCTCGGTGATCAGCGCCTAGGAGCGCGCAGCGGAGCCGCAGTCGGGTTTCTGCGGCCTAGCGCTTCACCTTGGTCGTGGGCGCCTTGCGTGTCGCACGCTGAGCGCGGCTCGCCGGCGCGACGTCGCCATTGCCGTCGAGAGGCGCCGGCTCCGCCTTCTCGAGCAGCCGCGTGATCAGCACCTTGCCCACGCGCCTGCCGTCGGTCGATTCGACCGTCAGTCGCAGCCCGTCGACATCGACCGAATCGCCGGGCGCGGGCACGCCGCCGATGCGGTGGTACACGAGCCCGCCGACAGTGTCGTACTCGTCCGCGTCCTCGAGCTGAAGGTCGAGGTCGAAGAGCTCGAGGATCTCGTCCACGTCCGCGCGACCGTCGACGCGAGCCTCGTGGTCGGACAGGCGCACCACCATCGGCTCCTCGACGTCGTACTCGTCCTGGATCTCGCCGACGATCTCCTCGAGGAGATCCTCGATCGTGACGAGGCCGGCGGTGCCACCGTACTCGTCCAGCACGACCGCGATGTGGACCTTGCGCCGCTGGAACTCGTGGAGCAGGTCATCGACGGTCATCGACTCGGGCACCAGGACAGGTGGCCGGAGCAGCTTGCGGAGGGCCGGGCGGGGACCGGCGTCGGGCTTGAGGTATGGCAGGAGGTCCTTGGCGTACAGAATCCCGACGATCTCGTCGATCATGTCGTGGTAGACCGGGATCCGCGAATGGCCGACCTCGACGACAAGGTCGATCGCCTCCTCGAGGGTGGCGTCGGCCGGGACCGACGCGATCGCGACGCGCGGGACCATCACCTCGTGAACACGGCGATCGCCGAGCTCGATGACCGCATTGATCATCTGCTCTTCCTCGGCCTCGAGGACGCCCTGCTCACCGCCACGCTCGACGATGAGCCGCAGCTCGTCGGCGCTGATCTGCGCCTCCTGGTTCATGTTGACGCCCAGCGACCGGGCGACCCAGCGCGTCACGCCGTTGAGCAGCGACACGATCGGGCCCAGCAGGCGGGCAAGGAGGTCGATCGGACGCGACAGGATGAGGGCGAACCGCTCCGGCGCGCCGAGCGCGATGGCCTTCGGGATGAGCTCGGCGAAGACGATCGTGAACAGGGCGAGGATGATCGTGACAACGATGAGCGAGGCGCTCTCCGCCGAGGCCTCTGTGATGCCGAAGCCGACCAGCAGGCGGCTGAGGCCCTGAACGAGGCTGACCGCCGCGAACGCCGACGCGAAGAACCCGATCAGCGTCAGCCCGAGCTGGGAGACCGCCAGGAAGCGGCCCGGGTCGTCGATGAGCCGGCGGACGCGCCTGGCGCTCGAGTTGCCCTCCTCCACGAGCTGATCGATCCGGCTGCGGCGCACGGACACGAGCGCGATCTCGGCGGCGACGAAGAACCCTTCGAGGAACGTCAGGAAGATGAGGAACAGGATCTCGCCGAAGGGCGACGGCATCGTCAGGCCTTGCCGGGGGGATCCGGGGCGGTGGGACCGGTGCGCGGCTCGCGCATCCGGGCGGGAACGCCGACCGCGAGCTTGCCGGCGGGCACGTCACGGGTGACAACGGCGCCCGCGCCCGTCCTCGCGCCTTCGCCGACCTCGACGGGAGCGACGAGCATCGTGTCGACGCCGAGGAAGGCGTTGCGCCCGACCCGCGTCCGGTTCTTGGTGCGGCCGTCCCAGTTGGCGGTGATCGTGCCCGCGCCGACGTTCGTGCCCTCGCCGATCTCGGCGTCGCCGAGGTAGCTCATGTGGTGCTGCTTGACCCGCGACCCGAGGCGGCTGTTCTTGATCTCGGCGAAGTTGCCGACCTCGGCGCGAGGCCCGACGCGACTGCCCGGGCGGAGGTGGCTGAACGGACCGACGCTCGCGCCGTCATCGACGATCGAGCCTTCGACGACGCTGCGGGTCACCACGCAGTCACGCCCAATGGCCGAGTCGACGACGGTCGCATCGGGGCCGATCACGCTCCCCTCCCCGACCATCGTCGAGCCGCGCAGGATCACGCCCGGCTCGAGGACGACGTCGGTCGCGATCTTGACCTCCCAGTCGACGTACACGGTCGATGGGTCGCGCATCGTGACACCGGCCCGCATATGGCCCTCGTTGATGCGTACCCTGAGCGCCCACTCGGCCTGGGCGAGCTGGCTGCGGTCGTTGACGCCATCCAGCGAGCCGTCGTCGTCGAAGCCGACGGCGCTCACGATGCGGCCGTCGTCGCGGGCGAGCTGGACGAGCTCGGTGAGGTACAGCTCGCCGTTCGACCGGGACGGGGTCAGGGTGCCGATACGGCGCCGGAGCCACGCCGCATCGAACGCGTAGACGCCGGCATTGACCTCGTTCGTCTCGAGCTCCTCCTCCGAGGCATCGCGTGCCTCGACGATGCGCTCGACCGAGCCGAACTCGCTCCGGACGACGCGCCCCAGGTCGGCGGGATCCGCCGCGAAGACCGAGGCGAGGGCGATCGCCGCGTCGTCGAGGCGGCGCTGCTCGACCACGGCGACGAGCTGGTCGGCCTCGACCAGCGGCACGTCGCCCGACAGGACAAGCACCTCCCTGGTGGCGCGGGGCAGCTTCTCGAGGGCGGCGCGGACGGCGTCGCCGGTGCCGCGCGGGTGATCCTGCAGCGCGAGCCGGCCCCGTCGACCGACCACGTCCCGGACTGCCTCGGTCGCCGGCGAGTAGACGACGATCGGCGGGATGGCGCCGCCGTCGGTGCCGTCGAGCTCGACGAGCGCCTCGTCCCAGGCATCGAGGACATAGGCCAGCATCGCCCGGCCGCACAGGGGATGGAGGATCTTGGGCGTCCGCGAGCGCATGCGGGTGCCGAGTCCCGCCGCCAGGACGACCGCCGCCGTCCGGCTGGACGGCTCGGTACGTGACGCGGTCACTGGGGCATTCTCGGGGGGAGGGTTGCGTATGGTCAAACTCCCTCAGGCGCGATTGCGAACCGCGGTCGCCTCGATCTCGACCTGGGCGCCGCGTGGCAGCGCGGCCACCTGGAACGTCGAGCGAGCCGGCGGCGGATCGGGCCAGAAGCGCGCGTAGACGGCGTTGAACTTGGCGAAATCGTTGATGTCAGCGAGGAAGCAGGTCGTCTTGACGACGTCCGCGAGCGTGCAGCCCGCAGCTTCGAGGACCGCCTCGAGGTTGCGGATGACGCGCTCGGCCTCGGCCTCGACCCCACCGCTCACGAGCTGGCCGGTCGTGGGGTCAAGCCCGACCTGGCCGGAGCAGAAGACGAGGTCGTCGGTCGTGATCGCCTGGCTGTACGGGCCGACCGCGCCCGGCGCGGCAGACGTGCTGACGGCTCGACGGCTCATGCGCTGGTCCTCCCTGGTCCACCCTCGATGGTCGTCGCGATGACGAACGGCGCGCCCGGCCCGGGGCTCTCGAGGCGCCCGGCCGCGTCCTCGTCGCGCACGCGACGGGCCGCCTCCTCGGCCGCCTCGATGGAAGGATAGAGCGCCCACAGGGTGGGCCCGGACCCGCTCAGGCCGACCGGGCGGCCGAGCAGTCGGACGAGCGCCCGCCGGAGCCGGCGGAGGCCCGGGACGATGAGGTCCGCGGCGTTGGCCAGGTCGTTGGCGACGGCGAGGACGCCAGCGCGATGGATGAGGTCGTCGGAGCGCAGCGGCGGGTAGCCGGTTCCCATCTCCGCCGCGAGGTGCTCTGACGTCAGGCGCGTGGAGCCGCGGCTCCCGGGCGCCGCCGCCGGATCCGTATCCAGCGCCTTGAATGCGGCCGCGGTGGAGACATCGACGGCTGGGGTCAGCAACAGGACCGCGGGCGGTGGGCCGGCGAACGGCGTAAGGGGCGTGACGCGCTCGCCGCGGCCCTCGACGAGGGCCGGGCCGCCCCACAGGAAGAAGGGGACGTCCGAGCCCACGCCGGCAGCGGCGCGCAGCCGGTCGTCGCTGCGGACATCCGCGTCCCACGCCTCGAGGGCGCCGTCGAGCGCGGCGGCGGCGTCGCTGCTGCCGCCGGCAAGACCCGCCGCCACGGGGATTCGCTTGTCGAGCCGGGCGGCGATGGGGAACGTGTCGGCACCGCGGCCGGC
>CAYXVP010000193.1:0-4637 GCA_964468305.1 uncultured Anaerolinea sp.
ACCGCACCTTGCTCGGCGGGTAGCCGATCTTCTGGAACGTCTCGGCCATCGCGATCGTGTTGCGGATCGTCGTGGCGTCGTAGGTCACGATCTCGAGGATCGTGTCGGCCTGGTCGAGGAGGGCCAGGGTGAGCTCGTCGAGCCCGACGCCGGTGTCGACGAGGACGAGGTCATACAGGCGGCGCATCAGCGAGATCGTCTTCTCGATGTCCCGCACGAGGACCATCTCGGCCATCTCGATGCGGGGCGGCGCGAGCAGGACGTCGACGTTCGCCGGCCCGTGCCAGACGACGTCGGCGAGGTCGTGCTCGGAGATCCGATCGGTCGGCAGGTCGAGCATCGACGGCGCGTCCCGTGGCGCTCGGAGGAGGCCGCGCAGGTCGCCGAACTGGATGGCCCCGTCGATCAGGGCGGTCCGCAGCCCGAGCCCCGACGCGGCTACGCCGAGGTTGAACGTCAGCGTCGACTTGCCGACACCGCCTTTCGGCGCGAACACGACGACGAGCTTGCTCGGGCCGTGGTCGGTGGCCGAGGCCGCAGCCTTGTGGACGCCGGTGATGGTGCTCATGAGGTCGTAGCCGTTGAACGGCATCGAGAGCACGTGGGCAATGCCCTTATTCGGGTCAGCGCTCACCGGGTTCTGCGGCACCGTCAGGACCACCACCGGGACGCCGACCTCGTTCTCGTGCAACAGCTTGACCAGCTGCATGCCGCGCAGGCGGCCCTGGAGCAGCGCGTCGACCACGATGACGTCCGGCCGGTGCTCCGCGACCCGGTCCGGGACGACCGCCCCGTCGGCCACGATGTCGACGAGGCGGACCGTGCTCTGTGCGGTCAGCAGGCCCCGGACGTATTGCGCGACCTGCGGCACGTCCTCGACGAGAAGCAGCCGAATCGGATCGGGCCCTGGCATCGGCGGAACGGTACCACGGGTCCCCGCACGCTCAGGATCGGGGCCCGGGAAGGGGCGGCGAGCTCACCGTGAGCCGCCGTCGGATCCGGTGGGATCAGGGTTTGCGGGCGAGGAGCACGACTCGATCCGAGCCCGCGTCGAGCGGACCAAGGCCATGGTCGCCGGCGAGCTGCTCCACCTCGAGGCCGGCTGCCTCGGCGTAGCTCGCCAGCTCATCGACCGTCGCGAGGCGCACGGCATCGCTGCGCGTCCAGCGGATCGGTGGCTGGCCAGGCCCGCCCTCGTCGAAGATGGTCGTCAGGGTCACCAGGCGGGTCGCCTGGTCGAGCCAGGCGGCGACCGTCTTGGTCACCTGGCGACCTGTGTCGGGATCCGTTCGCAGCCACTCCAGCGAGAGCCGGCCGTCGAACGCCACGAGGTCCGCCGGGCTGGGCTGCCACGCGTCGACGACGGCGACGCCGCCGGGGCCGAGCAGCGCGGCCATCGAAGCCAGTGCGGCTCGCTGCCGGTCGGCGCTGGCCAGGAGCAGGATCGAGTTGAGGGCGATGATCGCGAGGTTGTACGGCCCGCCGGCGACCACGGCGTCGACCGTCGGTGCAGCCACCAGGTCCGCCTCGACCAGCCGGAGGCCCTCGCCCACGTTGCGTGCGCGCGCGCGAGCCAGCATCGCCGGGTCGTTGTCGACGCCGACGACCCGGTGGCCGTCCAGAGCGAGCACCGCCGCGACGCGCCCGGTGCCGACGGCGAGCTCCACGATCGGGTCGCCCGTGCGTCGCGCGAGGGCGCGGTACAGCTCGACGTCGCCTGGGGCCACGGAAAGGTCGAGGTCGTACAGGCGCGCGAGCTCGCTGGCCGCGTCACGGGTCGTTCCGGTCGTGGGGGGCATGCCGCGATCCTAGCGAGCGCCGAGGGACCGACTGCGGGCCGGAGCGGGCGCATGCTCAGCCCCTGGCGGGCCTCGATGTGACGCCGGCCTGGCTGCGCTCGCTACCCCGAACGAGACCTGCGAATCGCACCGCGTTGCCGGCCCGGCGCTTGACTGCGAGCGCGGAGATGGCCTCGAGCGCGCAGCGATTCGCGAGCATCGCGGTCGCCTCGGCCCAGTCGTACGGTGGCGACACCTCGACGACGTCCATGCCGGCGAGCTCGACGCGGCCGACGATCCGGCGGACGGCCCGCAGCAGCTCGCGCGGGAGGAGGCCACCTGGCTCGGGCGTGCCGGTCCCCGGTGCCGACCCGGGATCGACCACGTCGATGTCGATCGAGAGGTAAATCGCCGCAGGTCCGTCGAGCGCCTCGCCGATCGCGTCGTCAATGACCGCCTCGGCCCCGCGCGCCTCGATCTCGGTCATGAGGTGCCAGCGGAGGCCGTGCTCGTGCATCCAATCGAGAACGTCGGTTCCCGGCCAATAGCCGCGCAGGCCAACCTGCACGAAGTTCCGACCCTGCACGGCCCCGGACTCGATGAGCCGGCGCATCGGCGAGCCGTGCGCGGCGAGCTGGCCCCACGTGTCGGACGCGGTGTCCGCGTGGGCGTCGAAGTGGACGATGCCGATGCTCCCGGGCCGGCGAACCTCGGCGATCGCGCTGACGCTCGGCCAGGTGATGGAGTGATCGCCGCCGAAGATGATCGGGATGGCACCCGTCGCAGCGACCTCGCGGACCTTCTGGTAGATGGCGGCGTGGCCGCGCTCGAAGTTCGCCGGGACGAGGTCGGCGTCGCCGGCGTCGACGACGGTCAGCTCCTCGAACGGGCGGACGTCCAGTTGCAGGGAGTTGAAGGTGCCGGACGTGTATTGCGCCTCCCTGATCGCCCGCGGCCCGAAGCGGGTCCCCGGTCGGTGCGTGACCATGTCGTCGAAGGGCGCACCGACGATCGCGACGTCGACTCCGCGCTTACGCAGCTCTCCAGGATCGGTGATCCAGGGCAGCTTCGAGAAGCTCGCCGGTCCGACATAGGTCGGCAGGTCGAAGTCGGCGTAGGTGGTGATCTCCCGATCCCAGCCCCACTGCCGACCGAAGACGTGCTCGCCGGAGCCGTCCGCGACCGAAAGGTCGCTGCCATTCGCGGGCGCACGGCGTCCGGGCGTACGAGATTGGCGCTTCGCCACGTCGATCCTCCGGGCGGTGCCGCGAGCTCGTGCGGAGCCGCCGGTTTCGACGCCGCCGGTTCGGAGTCCGCCGTCCAGCGGGGCGCCTGGCGGCATCGTAGCACCGGGCCCCGCCGGTCCCGGCAGGACCCGATGGTCAGGCCCGGGCTGCCCCCCCGGCGGTCAGCGTGATCTCCGCGACGAGGGCCAGCGCGATGAGGAAGAGCGCGATCTGCGGCTGGAGGACGCCGTTGATGCGCATCACGACGAAAACCGCCACGAGGACCCCCACCCAGGCACCGCGACGACCGGCCCGCAGCCAGTCGCCTCGGTAGGCGATGCGCCGGTGCCGCGCATAGCTGATCAGCCAGAACAGCGGAGCCGCAGTGATGCCCGTCGCCACCCCGAGCGCGATGGCGCCGATGAACCCCGCGTTCGGATCGGAGAGCGGGTCGACGGCGACAACGACCACGAGCACGACCAGCCACGCCGCCGCGGCCAGGCCGAGCAGGGTCGCGGCAACCCGTCGCTGCAGGTCCATCAGCCAGGCGCCCCGGCGGTGGTCGGCAACTCGACGTGGAGCTCGAGCTCGGACAGCTCGTCGATGACCAGGTCGGGCACGACGATTGCACGGGTCGCGCCCCCGGGCGCCGACGTCGGGAGGGGCGTGTCGGTCTGCCGGTTTCGGAGGTACGCCGTTCGCCAGCCGGCCGCTGCTGCTCCGACGACGTCCGCGGCCCAGTCGTCGCCGACGTGGAGGATCGTGCCGCCGCCCGAACCGTCGACGCCAAGCGCCTCCTCGGCGGCCCGGAAGATCGACGGATGGGGCTTGATCGTCCCGACCCGCTGGGACACGACGATCGCACGTAACCAGCGCGTCCAACCGTACGCCTCCGCGAATCGATCGATCGTCACTGCGAGGGGCCAGTTCGACAGGATGCCGAGCGCGAAGCCGCGTGCCGCGAGCCGTTCGAGTGTGGAGGATGCGTCGCCGACGGGCGCCATCCCGGCGACGAAGGCGCCGCTGTAGGCGTCGACGACGACATCGACCTCGCCCGGTTCGACGTGCTCTCCGGCGGCGACGTCGTCCCAGCGCGCGTCGTGTGGCGGGGGGGACATGCCCCGCAGGCGGGCCAGCACCCGGACGGCACGCTGCGGAATGTCCACCTCACGGAACTCGGGCACCTCCTCGCGAAACTGCCGGTCACGTTCCTCCGCCCAGACCCGGACGAAGGCGGCGTGGTCCCGGACGATGCTCCGCGCGGCGAGCTCGGTGGCGGTCGCGTCGACGACGTCCCACAGGCCGGGCCGGTCGACCCGCACGAGCGTGTTGCCGAAGTCGATCGTGATCGCCGTGACGGCGAGGCGTTGGTCGGCCACTCAGCCGGCGACGCTCGATGGGCAGATGTCCCGGAACGGGCAATACGTGCAGCTCAGCGCGCTGGGCCGGGGCGTGTAGTCGCGAGCCCGGATCCCGGCCGCCGCGGCGGCGATGCGGGCCTTCGCCTTCTCCAGCCGGGCGGGCCCGACGTCGGCCCGTCCGACGAGGCCCGAGTCGGGGAAGTGCAGCTGCACCGCCTCCGGAAGCCGGCCGGGTATTCCCCACTCGGCCCTCCCCTAGCTCTCGCGCCGGG
>CAYXVP010000194.1:0-1425 GCA_964468305.1 uncultured Anaerolinea sp.
GCCGGAGGCTGTCGCGTCGCCGGCCCGGAGGGCGTTGCGGGGCCGGATTTCGAGCCGGTCGATCCCCAGCCGAGTGGCGAGGTCGTCCAGCAGGGTCTCGTGGGCGATCGCCGCCTGGGGCACGCCGAAGCCACGGAACGCACCGGCAATTGGGTTGTTCGTGTGGATGGCTCGGGTCGTCGCGAGGACCGCCGGCACGCGATACGGGCCCATCGCGTGGACCGGCACACGGTTCGCGACGGTCCTGCCCCACGAGCCGTAGGCACCGGTGTCGAAATCGCCCTCGAAGCGGACCGCACGGAGCACCCCGTCGCCTCCCGCCGCGGCCGTCGCGCGGATCCGCGCCGGGTGGCGCTTCGGGCTCGCCGCCATCGACTCCGGTCGCGTCCAGACCGCGCGGACGGGCTGCATCGTCAGCCACGCCGCCGTCGCGATCAGGGCGTGCACACCGAGGTCCAGCTTGCCGCCAAATCCCCCGCCGCAGGCGGTGGGGATGATGCGCACCTGGTCCGGCCGAATGCCGAGGACCAGGGCGACCTCGTCCCGGTCCATGTACGGCGCCTGGGTGCTGACCACGACCTCGATCCGGTCACCGACCCGGCGCGCGTAACCAGCCTCCGGCTCGATGTAGGCGTGCTCGACCCACGTCGTCTCGACCTCGACCTCAGCCGTCGCGTCGGCCTCAAGCAGCGCGGCCTCGACGTCCCCGATCGCGAGACGGCCGCGGACGAGCACGTTGTCCTCCGCGGCGTCGTGGAGGCGCGGGGCGCCCGGCGCCGCCGCGTCACGCATGTCGGTCAATGGCTCGAGCGGATTCCAGGTGACGGGCACCTCGGCGTCCGCGATGCCATCGAGGACCGCGGCATCACCGACCAATGCGGCGACGGCCTCGCCGCGATGCAGGACGAACCCATCGGCAAGCGCCGGCTGGTCCTTGCCGGTCTCGTAGATCCCGTATCGGTTCTGGCCGGGAATGTCGGCGGCGGTCAAGACGCGGACCAGGCCGGGATGGCGCTCGAACAGGCGCCTCAGGTCGCCGATGCTGAAACGTGCGCTGGCGTGGGGGGAGCGGATGGCGCGGACCGTCAACGTCGCCGGTGCGCCCGCGGGCGGTCGGGCGTCGGCGCCGTACTCGGCCGTGCCGGTCACCCGGGCGATCCCGTCCACCTTGGGCAGCCTCGCCCCCACGGCGCGGCCGGACGCGGGCGCGCGCTCGGCTGAACCGCCGTTGCCGTTCGTGCCCGCCGCCGCGTGCACGGCCTCGAGGATCTTTCGGTAGCCGGTGCAGCGGCAGAGGACGCCACCGAGCCCGCCCAGGGTCCCGGCCGCGGTCGGCGCAGGGTGACCCCCGAGCGCGTCGCCCGCGCCCATGGGAAACCCCGCGGCACCGAGTCCCCACAGCGCGGCGCCGGCCCGCGCAGAACG
>CAYXVP010000194.1:1435-3374 GCA_964468305.1 uncultured Anaerolinea sp.
CCCGGCGTACAGATGCCGCACTGCGCGGCGCCGGCCTCGAGGAATGCCCGCTGCAGCGCGGCGAGGTCGTCGAACTCGAGCGCTCCTTCGCGGCCGTTCGACGCCAGGCCTTCCACCGTCCGCACATCCGCGCCCGCGGCCTGGGCGGCCGGAACGAGGCAGGCGCAGACCTGCCGGCCGTCGAGCCGGACGGTGCACGCGCCGCAGTCGCCGGCGTCGCAGCCGACCTTCGTCCCGATCAGCCCGAGGTCGTCGCGCAGGACGGCCGAGAGGCGACGCATCGGGTCGACCTGGAGCGCCACCGGCCGCCCATTGACCCGGAGCTCGATCGCGCTCGTCACCGACCGACACCCTCCCGTGCCAGTTCGTTGAGGGCCAATTCCTCGAGGGCGCGCCGGACCAGGACCAGCGCGGCAGCGCGCCGGTAGCCCGCGGAGCCGCGGACGTCATCGATCGGCGACAGCGGCGCGAGGTCCGAATCGGTGGCGAGATCGGCGAGGCCAGGACCCAGCAGCTGCCCCGCAAGCCTCGCCTCGAGGTCGGGCAGGCGACGCGCCCCGGGAGAGCACGCGCCCCCGGCGAATCGCGCCGAGACGATGCGGTCCCCCTGGGCCCGGACGACGACCGCCGCGACCATCACGATCGAGATCACGAGGTACGCCCGAGACCCCAGCTTCAGGAACGTCGACGTCGCGGTCGCGCCAGCCAGTTCGGCCACGGGGTCGGGCACGAAGATCCCGGTGACCAGCTCGTCCGCTTCGCGACGCGTCGTCCGGTTGCCGATGACGAACGCTTCGATCGGCAGGCGACGCGCCCCGCGCTTCGAGGCGATCTCGATGACGGCGCCCAGGGCCAGGAGGTTCGGCGTGCCGTCGGCCGCGGGCGACGCGTTGCAGACGTTGCCGACGACGGTGCCGCGGTTCTGGATCTGGAGGCCGCCGACCGCGCGCGCGGCCCGTTTCAGGCCGTCGAAGGCGGGCGGGAGCGGGAATTCGACGAGCTCCGTCCAGGTGACGCCCGCCGGGATCCACCAGCCGCCCTCGAGCGGCCGGATCGCACGCGTGCCGGCGAGGGCCGAGACGTCGAGCACGTCCTCGTCGACCACGCGCCCCACCCGCGCCGGGTAGTGATCCGTCGCCCCGGCCACGATCACGGCTGGCCGGCCGGCCCGAACGCCGGCCTCGAGGGCGTCGAGCGCCGCGGCGAGCCCTGTCGGCCGGGCGTAGGTGCCCATCCGCGCTAGGCCGCGACGAGCGGCAGGACGCGCCCGGCGAGGACTTCGAGCCTTGCCGGATCCCAGTCGAGCGGATTCACGGTCAGGTGATCGACACCGCCTGGGGCCGCGATCTTGCCCGGGATCCGTTCGGCGACCGCCTCGGCCTCGCCGAGCAGGTAGAACTCCTGCCAGTAGTCCAGGTCCATGCCGCTGAACACCGAGAAATACGGCGCCGCGGACTCGGGCGGCTGGCCGGGCGCGAGCACGTGCACGAAGTTGGAATAGACCTTCTTGAGCTCGTCGGGGTCGCGGCCGAGCTCGACCATATAACCCCGGATCTGGGCCCAGTCCTGGGCGACCATCTCGGCCGTGGCCGAGCTGTGCGGCACCCAGGTCGTGGCGTACTTCGCGATCCGACGCAGGACCGGCTCGATCGACGGCACGTCCTGCCCGTAGATCCGCCCGGACGGCTGCGTCCCGCCGCCGATCCAGATCGGTGGATGCGGTCGTTGGGCCGGCTTCGGCTCGATGGTCAGGTCGAGGAATTGGTAGTGGCGGCCCTCATACGACACGTTGTCGCCGGACCACAGCGCGGTGATCGCTTCGAGCATCTCGGTGGTGCGCCGGCCACGCTCCCGATGCGGGATGCGGAGCGCCTCGAACTCGGCCTCGTTCCAGCCGACGCCCACGCCCAGGATCGAGCGGCCGCCGGAAACGACGTCG
>CAYXVP010000194.1:3384-4564 GCA_964468305.1 uncultured Anaerolinea sp.
TCGTTGGCAGCCCAGTCGGCAACGCCAGGGCAGGGATCAGCGTGACGCTGCTGGAGCCGCCGGGCACCAGCGTGCCGAGGCGCATCGTGCGAGTGACGCCGGCGAGCGCCGAGAGGAGCGCGATCGGCTCCAGCCAGGTGACCCGGTAGGCCGGCTGGGCCACGAGCAGGTGGTCGATCAGCAGCCCGGACTCGAAGCCGAGATCCTCGGCCCGCCGAAGGTAGGTGCCCATGTCGGCCAGCGTCGCCGTCCGATCGCCGAGCGCGAAGCTTGGCAGGCGGAGCCCGAAATGCATCGGCCGGCTCAGTGGGCGCCGGCGGCCGGCCCGCCCCCGCCGACGATCTCCGCGGCCCGGGCCGGCGGCGGGGTGTTCCGGCTCCGCCCGACCTTCACCTCGCCGTCGATGAGCCCCATCGAGACGCCCGGCAGACCCCCGATCCCGAGTGCGTGCAGCGCGGTCCAAGCCGCGGACCCGATCGGGGCATCCACGAGGACGATGTCCGCGGCGCGGCCGGTGGCGATGAGGCCGATGTCGAGCCCGTGGACGCGCGCCGTGTTGCCGGTGGCGAACGCCACCGCGGTCGCGGGCTCGATCGAGCCGAGCGACGCGAGGTGGGCCACGACACGCAGGATGCCGAGCGGCACGACGCCGGTCCCGGACGGCGCGTCATTGCCGATGATCAGGCGGTCGAGCCCGTTTGCCCCCTGCGCCGCGCGCAGCGCGTGCAGCGCCGCGCGACCGTTGCCGCAGTGGACGATCTCGATCGCCATGTCCGTGGCGACAACGAGCTCGATGTCGGCGTCGGACATGGCCGTCGTCCCGCCGTTCACGTGACCGACGATGTGTGGCCGCGCCTCGAGGACGGCCTCGGCGGCGATCGGGTTCGAGCCCGCGATCGACGGCCCGCCCGTGTGGAACGTCACGGTCATGCCGTGCTGCTTCGCCCAGCGGACCATCGGCGCCGCCTGCTCGCCGGTCTTGACGCTGCCGAGGCCGATCTCGCCCACGAGCGAGACGCCCGCGGCGGCCATCTCGGCGAAGTCGTGCTCCTCGAGGCCGAGCTCGAGGATCGGCGCGCCGGCGCGGACCTTGACGCCGGCCGGGCGAAGGTTCGCGTACGACTTGGCAGCGACGATCGCGAGCGCCTTCAGGCCGAGGATGTCCTTTGGCCGGCCCGGG
>CAYXVP010000195.1:0-4518 GCA_964468305.1 uncultured Anaerolinea sp.
CACACCTCCGGCCGGAGCCACGGCGGGCGCGTCGTCATTCGCGGCAGGCGTCGCCCGACCCAACCCGGGAGCGAGAATCGACTATCCCCGCGACGCCTATGCCACGGGATCACCGCCGGCTCGGGGCCAGGGCGGCAACGGGCGCGCGCCCGAAGTCGACCAGGAAGACGAGCCGTCCGGGACGGGCCCGTGGCTGTGGATCTCGGCCCTCCTCGCTGTCGTGGTGCTCGCCCTCGCCGGCTTCTTCGTCTCGAAGTTCCTGGGCGGTCCCGCTGCCTCGGCGTCACCGGGCGTCGAGGTCACGGTGCCGAACCTGATCGGCAAGACCTTCGACCAGGCCCAGCAGGCGGCGACCGACGCCGGCCTCACCCTGCAGACGGCGGGCTTCGAGCAGAGCTCCGCCGCCCCGAACACGGTCATCAGGCAGGACCCACCCGAAGGGACCCTGGTGCTCTCCGGCAGCACGGTCTCGGTGACGATCGCCAACGGACCCGAGACCACGATCGTTCCCGACCTGCGGCTCAAGACCGAGCAGGAGGCGCTGAATCTCATCGCCCAGGCCGGGCTGTCCATCGGCACGCGAACCGAGGCGTTCGACGCGATCGTCCCCGCCGGCTCGATCGTCAGCCAGGCGCCCGGTTCGGGCCAGGCGGTCGCTCGGGGTACGCCGGTCGACTACGTCGTCTCGAAGGGCCCGCAGCCCACGCCGACCAGTGCGCCGACCCCGGTACCAACACCCCCGCCGGCGACGCCGAGGCCGCAGAACGTCGGCGACTACCGATGCCAGCTCCTCGCGCTGGCCGAGGCCAACATCAGCAGCGACGACTTCGTCCCCGGCACGATCACGGGGCCGAACGACCCCGACGCGTGGGTGATCTGGCAGCAGCCGCAGCCGGGGTCAAAGCGCCTACCCGGGACGGCGATCGACCTGTGGACGGTCGCCCAGCCGGCGCCAACGACCTGCCCGCAGCAACCCTGACGGAGCCTGACCCGAGGTCGGCCGCGGCCGTCCCGGGCGTGAGTCAGGCGTCGGGCTCGTCGAACAGGCTCGTCCGATCAACCCACCGCTCGTCGCGCTCGGGCGCGGGCGGCGGGAGCGGCCGCGCGGGACCAGGGTCGAGGAGCTCGACCGGCACGAACTCCAGGTGAGCAGGCCACGAGTCGGGGTCCGTAGCGAAGGTCGTGCGGCGTGGTTGCCGACTCGGGCGTCCCCCGCCGTCGTCCGGGACCGGATCAGCCGCCGGACGATCCTGCCAGCAGCCACGCTGCTCGCGCCCGCTGAGCGGCCGCCGTTTCGGATCCTGGGCACACCACCCGACGTCGGAGGAGAGCGACGACCGAAAGTGGCGGCACGTCGAACAGGTGGTCGACGACTTGTGGCAGACCCAGCACCGCGCCGTCTCTGCCTGTGGAGCACCGCAATGCGGGCAATGCCACATGACCGAGCGACATGGTAGCTGCGCCGACCTGCTCCGTCGCGCTCCCGCGCGGCGGGCAGCTCGGCGGGCTACTTGACGAACGACAGAGTCAGGCGGTCGGTCGAATCGCCGTAGACGTCGTGGCTGACCAGCACGGTCGCGGTGCCGGTGCCCGTCTGGATCGTCCCGACGAGTGGCGTCGTGAAGCGCGCCTGGCCGTCGATGCCGGTGTAGATCTGGTTCGAGATCGGCGCGAGCCCCGGGATCTGAAGGGTGAAGAAGGCGCGTGCACCGGGGAGCGGATTGCCCTTCGGATCGGTGACCAGCACCGTGAGCTGGAGGGAGCTCGGGTGGTGCGAGACCCTGATCTGGTACAGCGACGCGGTCAGTCGCACGCGCATCTTGGTCGAGCCCTGCTTGAGCTTGAGGATCTTCTGGGCTGTATTTCCGGCAGGGTCGGTGACATTGATCTGGATCTGGTTGTCGCCGGGCACGAGCGGGAGCTGGACCTCGAACGATCCATCGCGGCCGGCCAGGGCACTGATCGACGAGTTGTTTGCCGGGTTCTGGACGATGACAGTCGAGCCGGCCTGGGTCGTGCCCTTGATCGTCGCGTCGGGCGTGTTGACCGCCGAACCGTCCTTCGGCGAGGTGATCGAGATCTTGGGTGGGGTCAGGTCGAGGATCCAGGTGACGATCGGCGAGTGCTCCGACTCCAGCCCGCCACTGAACAAGGTGGCGGAGATGTCGTTGCGACCCTCGGTGAGCGTGAACGGGATGACCATCCGGCTCGTCGTGCCGATCGGGACGTCGACGACGGGCGTCGCGTTGAGACCCTCGAGCGCGAGGTAGATGCGGACCTTCGTGTTGGGGTCGCCGAGCACGGCCACGGGCACCGACACGTCGAGGTCGATCGACGCCTGGTTCGTGTACTCCTGCTCGGGCGAGGCGATCCGCGGTGAGTCCGCGGGCGGCAGGTCGTTCGAGGTTGGAACGGGCGTTGCAACAAGGCGGTTGAACGCCTGCGTGAACCCGCCGGCAAGCGTGGCCAGCGCCGCGCTCACGCCGCCACTCGCCAGCAGGAACACACCGCCGGCGAGGAGCACCACGGCCAGGGCGAGCCCCGTGCGGATGACGATGGGTGTCCGCCGCCGCCGCTCTGACAGCCCGGGGTGCTGGCGCAGTCGCCGCCGATCCGGCGCGGAAGCCTTGATCGGCTGGAGCTTCGGCCGGCCCGTGGAGGCGGGACGACGACGGACGTGCGAGGAACGGCGGCTCGGCATCTCGGCCTATCGTCGCATGTCGGATGGCATCCCCGGTGTACGCTGGGCGTCGGTCCGGTGGCCGGAGCCACCGTCGGAGTGGGGGAATCGTTGCAACCAGGAGGTCCCAAGCCGAGTCGCGGGGCCCGGGCCACCGGGCGCCCACCGTTCGGACTGGGCCCCATCGCGCGTGTCTCGACGGGCGCTGCGCCGGCCATGCCGGCGGCCCCCGAGCCGTTCGCGCCGGGCCAACCCGCGCGCCCGCCCGAGCGCCGATTCGGCGTCGTCGGCGGTGGTTACGCGCCCGGCGGACGCGTCGACCCCGCCCGTACTCGTGCCTTCGGCCTGCCGAACCTGCGCCGCAACGTGTGCCCGCACTTCTTCGTGACCGGCACCCGGGGCGCACTGCCCATCCACGCCCCGCACCTCCTGAAGGGCATTGTTCGCCAGGAGAGCGTCATCTCCCGCTGCCAGCTGCGCGGTGGCGTGCACCTCGAGCAGAGCTACGTGAACGACGTGTGCCTCTCGCCGCGCTTCAACCAGTGCGTGTTCTACGAGGAGGAGCTCAGCGCCCGTTGAGCCGGTCCGGGGACGCGGCGGCATATCACGACGCCGTTCGCGCCCTGACCGAGCGCGGGCGGTTCGGCATCCGGCTGGGGCTGGTTCGGACACGGGCGCTCCTGCGGGCACTGGGCGATCCGCAGCGGGCGCTGCGGGGTGCGCTCGTCGGCGGGACCAACGGCAAGGGCAGCGTCCTCGCCCTCGCCGGCGCCGCGTTGCGGGAGGCCGGCTACCGGGTGGGGACGACGCCCAAGCCGCACCTGGTGAGCTACCGGGAGCGGCTGCAGATCGACGGCCAGCCGATCGACCCGGTGACGTTCGCGCGCATCGTTCGGGACGTGTCGGCGGCGGCCGGCGTTGTCGAGCGTCGACACGGGCCGGCGACCGAGTTCGAGCTGCTGACGGCGATGCTCTTCCGCTGGTTCGCGGAGGCCGCGGTGGACGTGGCGGTGGTCGAGGTCGGGCTTGGCGGCCGGCTCGATGCCACCCACGCCTGGGACGGCGGCGTGGCCGCGATCACGAACGTCGCCCTGGACCACACTGCCTGGCTCGGCGACACGATCCCGGCCATCGCCCGCGAGAAGGCAGCGATCATCGAGCGTGGCGATCAGGCCGTAACCGGCGCGACGGGCGAGGCCCTGGCGGTGATCAGGCGCCGGGCGCGTCGCGTCGGCGCCCCGCTCGCCGAAGTGACGGCGCCGCCGGTCGTTGGCTGGGATCGCGACGGCCTGGATGTCGAACTGGCCCGCCTCGGGCCAACTCGAATCTCGCTGCGTGGCCGGCACCAGGCCCACAACGCCGCCGTCGCCGACGCCGTGCTCGACGCCCTCGGCACGGCGGGGATCGCCACGGTCAACGACGTGGCACGGAGACGAGGCTACGCGGGTGCGGTGTGGGCCGGCCGCCTCGAGCTGATCCGGGTCGATGGCCACGAGGCGCTCCTCGACGGCGCGCACAACCCCGCCGGAGCGGCCGCGCTCGCGACCGCGCTCGACGACCTGCGTCCCTACCTCGTCGGCGGCGACGAGCCAGTGGCGCCGCCGCTCACGCTCGTCCACGGCTCCATGGCCGACAAGGACATTGACGGGATCATCGCCGCCCTCGAGCGCTCCACGGCGCTGGCCGGCGCTCGGATCATCGCGACGCAGGTCCCCGGCGAGCGTGCCCTTCCTGCCGCCGACCTCGCCCGTCGCTGGCGCACCGCCCGGCCCGCGGCCCGGATCGAGGCGATCACGGACGTCGCGGCGGCCCTCGACCGGGCGCTGGCGGGCGCGACC
>CAYXVP010000196.1:0-1613 GCA_964468305.1 uncultured Anaerolinea sp.
GGATCGCCTCGCGCTTGAAGTAGTCGCCGAAGCTCCAGTTGCCCAGCATCTCGAACAGGGTGTGGGGGCGCGGCGTCCGCCCGACCTCCTCGAAGTCGTTGTGCTTGCCGGCGACGCGCAGGCAGCGCTGGTAGTCCACCGCGCGGTTGTACGAGCGCTTCTCGGACCCGGTCAGCACGTCCTTGAACTGGACCATGCCCGAGTTCGTGAACAGCAACGTCTGGTCGCCCGCGGGGACGAGGCTCGCGCTCGGCACGGGCGTGTGGCCGCGCGCCGCGAAGAAGTCGACGAAGCGGCGGCGGAGCTGGGCGGCAGACAACCACGTGATCCGCGGATCACGCTCCACCGTGGGGCTCGGCATCGGCGGAATGGAAGCCGAGGCCTCGTGCCGCCCGATCAGCGGGCGGCGATCCCTGTCGCCGGGGCGGAGGTCAGCGGCGCCGGATCTCGCGGATGCGGGCCCAGATGGTCGAGCCGGCGATGGCAGAGCCCACGAGTGCGCCGAGGGCGAGGCCACGATGGAAGCTCACCGCGCTCAGGACCTCGCGCACGCGCTGGATCACGGGGCGGCGCCCGGCTCGGGCTCGGTCGCCGGGGCGGCGTCAGTGGTCGGGGGTGTGGCCCGACGGATCACCGTCGAGATGACCTCGCGCCGCTCGGTGGGGTCTCGCTGCGGCACGAGCACGGCGACGATCGCGACGAGTCCGATGGCCAGCCAGGCCACGAGCGACGCCGACAGCAGGTTGAACTCGCCCATCCGGAGCGGATCGATCGCGAGCCTGGCGCCGACGGTGTCGCCCGCCCAGGCGCCCAGGATCGCCGCGACGATCAGGAGCGGCAACCGCGCGCCGGCGCGGCCGCGGATGAAGACATAGGCGGAGACGTGGAACAGGCCCACGATCACCGACAAGACCAGGGCCGGGCTGATCACCGGGCGGCCCCGAACGTCACGCCGCGGCCCGCGCGGGGGTGATGCGCCCGCCGCCGAGGCATCGATCGCCGTCGTAGAAGACTGCGGCCTGGCCGGGCGCGGCGGCCCAGACGGGCGTGTCGGTCTCGACGGTCCAGCGCGAGCGAGATTCGTGATGGACGGTCGCTGGGACGAGTGCCCCGCGGTGCCGAATCCGCACGTCGGCTCGGAACGCGTCGCCGGCGGGAGCGTCGCTCGCGGGCGCCTCACCGGCCAGGAACCGGACGTCCTCGAGCTCGAACCGCGACGTCTCGAGGTCCTGTCGCCGAGCGAGGGTGATCACATTCGCGCGGGGGTCGACGCGGGAGACGTAGCGCGGCTCGCCGACGGCGACCCCGACCCCCCGTCGCTGACCGACGGTGTACCCGACGGCGCCCTGGTGCTCGCCCACCTGCTCGCCGTCGGCGTCGACGACGGGCCCGGGCTCGGGAGCCCAGCCGGCACGGGCGCGGAGGGCGCCGCGGACGTCGCCGTCGGGGACGAAGCAGATCTCCTGGCTCTCCGGCTTCTCGGCGGTGGCGAGGCCGAGGTCGCGAGCGACCCCCCGGACCTCCGGCTTGGACAGCTCGCCGAGCGGGAACAAGGCGTGGGCGAGCTGCTCCTGCCGCAGCCCGTACAGGAAGTAGGTCTGGTCCTTGTCCTC
>CAYXVP010000196.1:1623-4513 GCA_964468305.1 uncultured Anaerolinea sp.
CCGCGACGCGGGGGTGGGTTGCGCGCGGGGGTGGTGGCTAGTTGACCCTGTGTGTGGCGGCCCGGGCGGGGCGTGGGCGTGGCGCCGTGGGGGTAGGCCCCGGGGAAGGGCTCGAGCACCCCCGTCGCGAACTCCCGCTCGGGGTTCATCACGTAGAACGGGATGCCCAGCTGGCCCGCGACGCGTCGGGCGTCATCGGCGGCGTCGAGGGAGCAGCAGCTCTTCCTGAACTCGGATGTAGTGTCGGCGACGTCGTGCAGGCGCATCCACACGCCAACGACGTCGTGGCCCTGGTCGCTGAGCAGCGCCGCGGCAACGGACGAATCGACACCGCCCGACATCGCGACAAGGACGCGGCTCACGCCACGCCCACCCCCTGGCCGAGCGGGTCGGCGGCGAGGACGGCGCCTGCGGCTCGAGACTCGGCGAGGATCTGCGGGATCGCATCGACCGCCCGGTCGATCTCCTGGTCCGTCGTCGTCCGGCCGAGCGAGAGGCGCAGCGAGCCGCGCGCCTCGTCTTCGGGGTAGCCCATCGCGGTGAGAACGTGGGACGGGTCGGTCGAACCGGTCGTGCAGGCCGAGCCCACCGAGGCGGCGATCCCGGCGAGATCCAGCTTGACGACGATCGCCGCACCATCGGCGTCGCCGACGACGACCGACAGCAGGTTGGGTAGCCGGTCGCGTGGATGTCCGGTCAGCTCGACGGCGTCTTCGGCGAGGATCGCACCGCGCAGGCGATCTCGAAGCTTGCGGACCCGCTTGACCGTCGCCTCGCGCTCCGCGACCGCGAGCTCGAACGCGACGGCCATACCGACCGCGCCGGCCACATCCTCGGTGCCGGCCCGGCGATAGCGCTCCTGCGTGCCGCCCTGCTGCTGGGCGAGGATGTGCGTCCCCTTGCGCAGGTACAGAGCGCCGATGCCTTTCGGCCCGTCGAGCTTGTGACCGGCGAGCGTCAGCAGGTCGCAGCCAAGCACCTCGACGTCGATCGGGAGCCATGCGGCGGCGGCCACGGCATCCACGACGAAGAGGCAGTCCTTCGGGCCCTTGTCGCGGATGACCCTGCCGATCGCCTCGACCGGCTGCAGCGTTCCGACCTCGTTGTTCGCGAGCTGGATCGCGACGACCGTCGTCCGCTCGTTCAGCGCGCCGGCCACGTGGTCGGGGTCGACGCGCCCGTACCGGTCCACCGGCAGCTCCACGATCTCGAAGCCGAACTTCTCGAGCTGCTGGAGGCTGTGCAGCACGGCGTGGTGCTCGACGGCGCTGGTCACGATTCGATGGCCTCGGGTCTTGCCGGCCCAGGCGGCACCCTTCAGGGCGAGGTTCAGCGCTTCCGTGCCGCCGCTGGTGAAGATGATCTCGCGCGGCCCGGCGTCGATCTGCGCCGCGATCGTCTCGTGCGCCTCGTCGAGGGCGGCCCGGGCGCGCCGGCCGAAACCATGCGGCGAGGACGGGTTGCCGAACTCTCCCGTGAGGTACGGCAGCATCGCCTCGAGCGCCTCCGGCCGCAGCGGCGTCGTGGCGGCGTGATCGAGGTAGATCGGCACGCCGGGATTGTAGGCGGGCCGGCGCCCGCGCCCGCCCGTCCCGCCCTGGCTCCGCGGCGACGTACCCGGATCCGGACGACTCAGGCTGCAGTCCGTGCCGCTCGCCGGCAGCTTGACCTTGCCAGAGCCCCCGGACGGGCGTCAGTCGGCCTCGGTGTGCGCCCGATGCACGATTCCGCTGGTGCCGTGCATTCGGTGCACCACTCCGCCTCCTGCCGTGCACCCGGCGCACATCTCGGCGTCGCAATAGATCCGGTCGCGTTCAGGTCGAGTATCGGATGCACAAGATGCTCGAGGATCGCCTCGGACGAGGTCCGCCCTGTGCGCTGGATGCACAGCTCCGTCCCGACGGCCTTGGCGTTGGCGGCAAGGACCGCAACGATGTGCATCGAGCGCACGAGGGGCCTACCCACCTACAGGACGACGAGGGAGCTGGCTCCGGGATCGATCCCGGCCCCGAGCAACTCGAGCGCTCTTCGGCCGGCCAGTGGAAACATCGGCGCAAGAGTCGGAGCGAGTTCGCGAAGCGCTGCTCGGTTGTGGCGAGTGTCGGCAACGAGAAGGATCGCCGCACCGAGACCTGAGTCGCGGAGCTTGAGAGCGAGGCGCCTCTGGACTGCTTGTGCATCCCGCAGGCGAAGCTCGGCTTCCACGCCAATCTGCCAAGTCGGGCCATCGATGCGCGCGTCCCACGCACGGAGGTCACCCGCAATCTGCAGCGGGACTTCCAAGCGCCACTCGAGCGACGGGTGCAGACGCCCGCGCAGCCGGCCGAGCAGGGCGACGTGCGCTGCGTCTCGAAGTGGCCGGCCAGTTGGGTACCAGCGGATCGACAGGTCCAGGCCCACGGACGCCAGGAGCTCGGAGGCCTGGACGATCGTGAGGTGTCGAGCCTCGCCGCGAGCGACTCGAGCGACCTGCCAGCCCGACAGCCCGACATCGCGCCCGACGGCCGCGTAGGACAAGCCGTGGGTGACGACTGCGTTCTCGAGCTCGCGCCCGAGCTCGATCACCGCGGAACGGCCGCGGGCGGCTCCGAGCTCGATCACGCGGCGACGCGGAGGCACATCGAGATGGTCGCCGTGCGCCCTTATCGCGCGATTGCCACTATGCCGCGATTGCCACGATGCCGCGATTGCCACTAGCGCGCGACTGCCTCGGCCTCGCGTGGGCGCCGGGGAGGCCGCTTGACCGCAAGGCGCGCCGCCGAGCGCTCCGCCAGGCGCTCCAGCCAGCGCGGCGTCTCGAGGCCGATCGCGAAGCGGGGAAGCAGGGCGGGTGCGGCGATAGCGGCGACGATGCCGCGGAGCGCGCCGGCGCGGGGCTGCGAGCGTAGGG
>CAYXVP010000197.1:0-4509 GCA_964468305.1 uncultured Anaerolinea sp.
AGGTCGTGAGGCCGCGCATTCCGCTGGCGATCCCGAGGTACGTGAGCGGCATGAACGTGGCTACGGTCTTGAGCGCCCCTGGCAGGATCTCGAGCGGGAAGAAGATGCCCGACAGGAACATCAGCGGGAACTGGACGACGCTGGTGATCCCGTTGGCCGCCTCCTCGGTTCGCGCGAACGAGGCGATGACATAGCCGATCGAGGTGAAGGTCAGCGCACCCAGGACCACGAACCCGCCGATCATGAGCGGGTTCCCCTCGACCTTGACACCGAGCACGACGACGCCGATCCCGAGAATGAGCGCCGTCTGCACGGCGGCGATGACCAGCCGGACGGCGACGTTCGAGCCGACGAGGACCCAGCGCGGCAGCGGCGTCGCATTGAGCCGCTTGAGGATCAGCTTCTCTCGCTGCTGGACGAGCGGGATGGACGCGAAGATGCCGAGCTGCATGAGGGCCATGGCCAGGATGCTCGGCACGAAGAACGACACGCTGTTGAGCTGGTTGGTCTGGAGCGGCTCGGGCAGCACGCTCAGTAGCGGCGAGGCGCCGGACAGGCGCAGGTTGGCGCCCATGACCAGCCCCGTCGCGATCTGCTGGATCGCCAGTGCCGTGTTCGCCCGGCTCGGGTCGGTGACGACCGTGACCTCGATCGGGTTCGGGTGCTGGCCGGCCTGGACCGCGTCGATGATCGCCTGCAGGCCCTTGGGGATGACGATGATGCCGTCGACGTCGCCGGACAGCATCCGCGCCTTCGACGCTTCCCACGTCCCGTCGGTCAGGTCGACCGGCGCATTCGCGGCGAAGGCGGCACGGAGCGCGGCGGCAGCCTGGCTGCCATCCTGATCGACCCAGGCCAGGCCGTACTGGCCGCCGCCGCCCGCGAAGATCGTCCCGAACAGGATGACGAACACGACCGGGAAGGCGAGCGTCCAGAACAACGCCGCACGATCGCGGACGAAACTCTTGAAGTTGGCGACGCTCAGCGCCCGGAGCATGCGCACGGCCGGTCTCCTGCCCGCGCCTAGTCGCGGAGGGCGCGGCCGGTGAGCTCGAGGAACACGTCCTCGAGACTCGCGCGGCGAATCATCAGGTCGGCCGGCTCCGTTCGGGCGCGGCCGGTGAGCTCGAGCAGGGCCGCGATCGTGGCGGGCACGTCGCTCGTGTACAGGACGACCTCGTCGGCCTCGTAGAAGACGCGGGACACCGCGGGCAGCGCCTCCAGCTCAGCCTTGTCGGGTGCTCCGGCGCGGCCGAAGTGCACGCCGCGCTCCCGGAACCGCCGGCCGATCAGCTCGTCGACAGTGCCGCTGTCGAGGATCCGGCCGTGGTCCATGATCGCGAGCCGGTCGCAGAGGGCCTCCGCCTCTTCCATGTAGTGGGTCGTCATCAGGATGGTCCGGCCCTCGCCCTGCATGCGCCGGATGACCGTCCACAGGCTCTGGCGGGCGGCGGGATCCAGGCCCGTTGTCGGCTCATCGAGGCAGACCACCTCCGGATCGTTGACCAGCGCGAGCGCGACCGAAAGGCGTTGCTGCTGTCCGCCGGAGAGAGTCTTGGTCCGGGCGTTGCGCTTCTCCGCCAGCTCGAGGTCCTCGAGGAGACGCTCGGTGGCCGGGCGCCTGCCGAAGAAGCTGGCGAACAGGTCGAGCAGCTCGGTGACGGTCAGCTGGGGGTACAGCGCCGCGGTCTGGAGCTGGACACCAATGCGGCTCTTGATCGCCGAAGCCGAGCTTCGGACGTCCATGCCGAGGACACGGATCGCGCCGGAGTCCGGCGCATGGAGCCCCTCGATCATCTCCATCGTGGTCGTCTTACCGGCCCCGTTCGGGCCGAGCAGGCCGAAGATCTCGCCCTTGGCGACCTGGAAGGTGACGCCGTCGACCGCATGCACGTCGCCGTATGCCTTGCGCACATCGTCGACGCTGATGACCGCGTCGACGCTCGCGCGGCCGAGCAGCCCGAGGGCGTCGACTCCGTGCGCTGATTCGGCCGCGAGCGGAACTCGGTTCAGCGCGCCGCCCCGTCCGAGCCTCGGCCGTCCGAGGTCTTCGAGCCCGCGCCGTTGCTGCCGGACCGCTTCGCGCCGGCGTTCGTCGAGCCCGCGCCGTTGCTGCCCTCGCCGCGCCGAGCGCGCGCCCGACGCATGCCCTCCGCGAAGGTGAACCCGTCCGGATCGAGAGCGCGCTCGGCGAGCTGCTGGCCCAGCCGCTTGGTGACGGGCAGGAGCACGCTGCCCAGCATCGTCGCCGCCGTCCCGGTGAGGTCGCGCTCGCGCCGTTTCGGCGCGGTCTCCTCGAGGTACTCGGCAAACTCGTGCTCGAGCGTCGCGCGAACCTTCTCGCCGTCGGGACCGAGCTTCTTCAGCGCCTTCTCGACCTGCGGCGGGAGCATGGACTTGGGCAGGTCCGCCTTGTCGCCGAGGAATGCCCGGCGCACGCCACCGAGCACCCGCTTCGGACCGCCGAGCAGCAGGAACGCGGCCCCGCCGGCCGTGCCCAACACCTTCGCCGGCTCGCGGCGCAGGCGCGCCGGGATGTCGACCGCGGCGCGACCCGCGGCCTCGAGGCGGACGAGCTCCTCGTCCAGGCCTTCGCGAGCGGCTAGGACTTCGGCGCGAGCGGCATCCGTGCGCGCACCCACTCGATCGTCTCCTTCGTGAGCCCGATTGTCTCGTCGGGCGTGAACTTCTTCATGATCGCCTCGCCGTCGACGCCGGTCCGCATGACATCGCGGGCGGCGAGGATCGGCCAGGTCACGAGCGTGACGAGAACGCCGAGGGCGGCGCCGACGGTTGGCGGCAGGCTGATGACGGTCACGCCACCGACCAGCGCGCCGAGGATTCCACCGACGATCACCCCGCTGATCGCCTCGCCGACGCTCCCGCTCAACCGGTTGAGCAACCCCAGGATCGCGCCCACGGCGGCACTGGCGCCGATCGCGAGCAGAACGGTCCGCGAGCCTTCGTCGTAGTACGAGGCCACGGCGTCCCCGAGCGCCGTCCAGCCGCGGTGCGTCAGGTCGAGGCCGAGGATGACGCCGAGCACCGCACCGACGATCGCGGCGACGATGAACGAGCTGCCGAGGCGGCCGCCCTTCACGTCGAGCGCGAGCAGGAAGGCCACCACGGCCGCGTCGACGAGCAGCAGCGTGCCCAGGAGCACCCCCCACCCAATCGAGCCTAACAGCCACTCGCCGAGGAACAGGAACAGCCCGATCCCGAAGAGGATCGCGGCGAGGATGAGGATCCCGATCGCCGCACCGATGAGCGCCACCATCCGCTGGACCTCGGCGACGATCTCGGAGAGCTCCGACTTGGCCAGGTCGACATGGGCGCGGAACAGGCGCTTCCCGGCCGCGAACGTCGCGTCGATCTGGGCCCGCAGTCCGAGGGGCTCCTCCGAGCTCGGCTTGCGGGCCGGGATGGGAGCTCCTGCGCGGTTCGTCGACGAGTCGTCCACGCCACCTCCACGGCTTCCTGAGCGCGCTCGATGGTAGCAGCGGTCCTCTACGCTCCCCCCGATGGACCCGATCCGGACTGCCGAGCTGCTCTCGATCGGGACCGAGCTCACGGTCGGCGAGACGCGTGACACCAACGCTGGCGACCTCGCCCGGGAGCTCA
This sequence comes from uncultured Anaerolinea sp., assembly GCA_964468305.1. GTDB lineage: Bacteria > Chloroflexota > Limnocylindria > Limnocylindrales > CSP1-4 > UBA5189. The sequence continues at coordinate 3,622 of CAYXVP010000197.1, forward strand.
CGCGGCGCGGCGTCGTGGTGGGGCGGATGACGGCGCTGCCGGACGATCTCGCCGCGGCGACGGCCGCGTTCGGGGAGGCGCTGAGACGCGCAGAGCTCGTCGTCTCGACCGGCGGGCTGGGCCCGACGCCGGACGACCTGACCCGCGAGGCGATCGCCGGGCTCGTCGGCGAGACCCCGACGGTCGATCCGGCGCTCGAGGCCTGGCTCCGCGACCTCTTCGACCGGCGCAGGCTCCCGTTCCCGGAGGCAAACCGGAAGCAGGCCTGGCTGATCACGTCGGCGACCTCGATCCCGAATGAGAACGGGACCGCGCCCGGGTGGTGGGTCGAGCGACCCGGGGGCCGGGTGATCGTCGCCCTGCCCGGCCCGCCGCGGGAGATGGGACCGATGTGGACCGGCTGGGTGTTGCCCCGGCTCGAGGCGAGGGGTCTCGGCCGGCCGATCGCCTCGGCGACGCTGCGGCTGACCGGGATCGGGGAGTCGGCGATCGCGGACCGGCTCGGCGCGATGCTGACCGGGGCGCGGCCGCAGGTTGCGACGTATGCGCGCGCCGACGCGGTCGACATCCGAATCTGGGCGCTGGCGGAGGACGGCGGCGGCGGCGGCGCGGCCGAGGCGCTCGTGGCAGCCACGGAGGCGCGAATCGTCGAGCTGCTCGGCGAGCACATCTGGGCCCGCGGCGAGACGAGCTGGCCGGAGGCCCTCGGCGCCGCCCTGGAGGCGCGGGCCTGGCGCCTGTCCACGGTGGAGATCGGGCTCCGCGGCGCGTTCGCGCATCTCCTCGGCGAGGGCCTCGGCGACCGGCTCGCACTCACCGAGTCACTGCCGGCGCGACCCGCGCCGCACGATGGTCACAGGGCGACCCTCGAGGCGCTCGCCGGGCGCG
>CAYXVP010000198.1:0-4502 GCA_964468305.1 uncultured Anaerolinea sp.
TACCGCGGGCGCGTTCGCAAACGCGCACACGTCGCCGACACCCGGCGTCGCGGCGCGGATGTTTCAGACGAGGCGGATCGGATGAAGACGTGCGCGCTGCTATGCCTCTCATTGGTCTTGTTCGCCGGGCCGCTGCTGGCGGAGGACCGGCCCGATGCGGACACGCAAAGCGCGCTGAACGCGATCGACGCCGCGCCGGCTACGACACCCGCAACGATGCCGGCGGCACAACCCAAGGTCATGCCGCGCCCGCGGAGCGGCGTTGGCTATTGGCTCTACCTCGCCGGCCAGTGCCCCCGCCTGGAGTGGGGACGGTCGTACGTCGTCGCGCGGGCGGACGGGCGTCCACTCGCCAACGCCGTCCGTTCCTCGAAGAAGGACCTTCGCGACGCGGTCCGGGCCGCTCGTGGCGCCTTCACCGGCTGGGCCGAGCGGACGGCGATGAACCGCGGCCAGGTGTTGTACCGGGTCGCCGAGCTCATGGAAGGCCGCCGCGCGCAGTTCGTCGGCGAGGTAGCCCAGGCGGAGGGCCTCCGCGAGGACAGGGCCCGCGAGGTCGTCAATCGGGCCATCGACCGCTGGGTCTGGTACGCAGGCTGGGCGGACAAGATCGCGCAGGTGCTCGGCTCGTCGAACCCGGTTGCGTCCGACTTCTTCAACTTCACGATCCCGGAGCCCACGGGGGTCGTCGGCGTCGTCGCCCCCGAGTCCTCGGCGCTGCTCGGCCTCGTCTCGCGGCTCGCGCCGCCCCTCGTCGCTGGGAACGCGGTGGTCGTGCTCGCCTCCGAGTCGCGGCCGCTGCCGGCGATCACGCTCACCGAGGTCCTCGCGACCTCGGACGTTCCCGCCGGCGTGGTCAATGTGCTGACCGGCCGCAAACGGGAGCTCGTGCCGGTGCTCGCCGCGCACGTGGACGTCGACGCCCTCGACGTGTGGGGCGTGCCCGACGACCTGCGCAAGGACGTGGAGCTCGTCGCGGCTGACAGCGTCATGCGCATCGCCCGTCGGCCGGCAGGCGTCACCGATGCCCGCTTCGACTGGCTCGACGACCGGGCGAGCGAACGCCCGGAATGGATCGCCGCGTACCTCGAGATGAAGACGGTCTGGCACCCGATCGGGGTCTAAAGATTCTCTAAGTTCTGATCGTTCAGCATTGACTGAACGTTCTGAACGATCTACCGTCTGGCCCATGACGCCGGGCGAGAGTGAGTTCGTCGAGGAGATGGGCCGGTTCCTGGCCTCCCTCGGCATGACCCCGATGGCCGGACGCATGTGGGGCTGGCTGCTCATCTGCGAGCCGACCGAGCAGACGGCCGCCGAGATCGCCGAGGCACTCCACGCGAGCCGCGGCGCCATCAGCGGCACTGCTCGCCTCCTCGCCAACGCCGGCCTTGTTCGGCGCAGCACCAGACCGGGTGACCGGCGGGAGTTTTTCAGCGCGCCGGCCGAAGCGCTCGATTCGATGTTGATGAGCGCCGCATCGCTGTACCGCCAGATGCGGCAGATCGCCGAGCGGGGCCTCGCGGCCATCAAGGATCGCCCGGCCGAGTCGAAGGCCAGGCTGGAGGAGTTCCGGGACGTGATGGGGTTCGTCGAGGTCGAGGTGCCCAGGGTAGTCGCGGGCTTCCTCGCGGATCGAAACCAAGCAGGAAAGAAGGAAAACGCATGACTGCGGTCATCCAGGCAGAGAAGCTCACGAAGTCGTACGGGCCGTTCCGCGGCATCGTCGACGTCGACCTCACCGTAAACCAGGGGGAGATCTTCGGTTTCCTCGGCCCCAACGGAGCCGGCAAGACCACCACCATCCGGATCCTGCTCGACCTGATTCGGCCGAGCTCCGGCCGTGCGACCGTGTTCGGGATCGATTCGACCGCCGACCCGGTGGCGATCCACCGCCGCCTCGGCTACCTGCCCGGCGAGTGGAATCTCTACGACCGGCTCACCGGCAAGGAGACCATCACCTACTTCGCGAATCTGCGCGGCGGCGTGGACCAGGCCTACGTCGACCAGCTGGTCCAACGGCTTGACCTCGACCCGAGCCGCCGCTTCCGCGAGTACTCGAAGGGCAACAAGCAGAAGGTCGGGCTCATCTGCGCGCTGCAGCACCGGCCCGAGCTGCTCATCCTCGACGAGCCGACGTCCGGTCTCGACCCGCTCATCCAGCAGACGTTCAACGAGGTGCTGTTCGAGGCGAAGTCGGATGGCCGAACCGTGTTCCTGAGCTCGCACATCATCAGCGAGGTCGAACGCACCTGCGACCGCGTCGCGATCATCCGCGAGGGGCGCATCGTTCGACTCGACACGGTGGAAGGCGTGCGCAATCTCGCCGCGCACGAGGTCGAGCTGCGGTTCGCGGCGCCCGTGGCCGGCGCGCCGTTCCAGGCGATCGACGGGGTCCGCAACCTCGTCGAGGAGGGCCGCACCTTGCGGATGCTCGTCACGGGCCCCATCGCGCCGGTCGTGCGCCTCGCCGGCCAGTACGACCTGGTCGATTTCGTCAGCCGCGAGCCCTCGCTCGAAGAAGTCTTCCTCTCCGAGTACGGCACGAGCGGGACGGCGGTGCCGCGATGAGCGCCGCCACGTCCGCCGTCGCAGCCGCCGGCCTCCGGGCTCCGTCGCTGCGGTCGCGCCTCCTCGGCCTCGGCTCGATCTTCGGCAAGGCATTCCGCGACAGCCGGCGCACCTCGATCGCGCTGGGGGCTCTGTTCGCCCTGGTCGTCGTGGTGACCGCGTCGCAGATCGCCCAGCAGTTCGGCACGGTTGCCGAGCGGCTGAAGTTCGCCGCCGAGCTGCAGGGCCTGCCGCCCGTATTCCAGGGCATGCTCGGCGAGCCGATCGGCATCGACAAGCTCGGCGGCTTCCTGTCCTGGCGCATCCTCAATTTCATGCCGGTCACCCTGGGTATCTGGGCCGTGGTGGCAATGTCGGGACTGCTTGCGGCGGAGCTCGGCCGGGGCAGCATGGACTTCCTCGCCGCATCGCCCGTCAGTCGCTGGCGGCTCGCGCTCGAGAAGCTCGCCGGATTTCTCGTTGCCGCGTTCGTAACGACGGCGCTCCTGACGTTTGGCCTCATCGTCGCCATCGCCGCGTTCTCGACCCTGCCGGGCGACGACCCCGGCATCGGGGCGATCCTTGGCCAGGCCGTCTGGGCGTACCTGACGATCGTGTTCCCGGGAGCCGTGGCGTTCGCGGTGGCACCGGTCCTCGGCCGCAGCCAGGCCCTCGGCCTGGGCGCGGTCGTCCTGTTCGGCAGCTTCGTGATCAACGGCTATGCGTCGAGCGTCTCGGCGTTCGCGCAGATCAAGGGCATCAGCTACTTCGCCATCACGGCCGGGCATCGGCCGATGGCCGGTATCTCCGACTGGGGCTCGATCGCGCTCGAGGCCGGTCTGATCGTCGCGTTCCTGATCGTCGGCCTCATCACGTTCACGCGGCGCGACCTGCTCGTCGCCGTCGGCGGGCGCGTCAACCTGCCGAGCATCGGGCTGTGGCTGCGCGAGCCGCTCACCCGCGCGTTCGGCGAGCGGCTCCCGGCGGCGATCGGCTGGGGTCTGTTCCTCGGCCTGTTCGGCCTCGTGCACTCGACCTCCGCCGGCGAGTTCGTGACGCCGCCCGGCTCTATCCCCCCGGCCTGTGCGCTTATCCAGGCGATCTTCCCGAACGACGACATCCTGTCGACGGGCGGCTTCCTGCAGCTGGCCTTCTTCTCCGAGGCGATCCTCGTCATCACCCTTGCGGCCGGCGGTTTCGTCGGCGGCTGGGCGTCGGACGAGGCTGAGCGCCGCCTCGAGGTCGTCCTCGGGACGCCCGTCTCGCGGACCCGCTGGGCGGTGCGGAGCGGGATCGCGGTGATGCTCGCCATCGCGGTCATGACCGTGGTGATGGCGGTCGCGGTCGCCCTGGGCGCCGCAACCCAGTCCGGCGACATCGTGAAGCCTGTCGTCGGCCTGTCGGTGCTCGGGCTGTACGGCATGGCGCTCGCGGGGGTGGGCCTCGCGGCGGCGGGCCTGATTCGGCCCGGCATCGGCGCCGCCGTGACCGTCGTGCTCGGCCTCGGCTTCTTCCTCCTCGACCTCATCGGCTCGATCCTCAAGCTGCCCGACCCGATCCTCGATCTGGCGCTCAACCGCCATCTCGGGCGGCCGATGCTCGGCACCTACGACTGGGCCGGCGTCGCGGTCTGCGCGGCGCTGGCCGTCGGCGGTGTCATCGTGTCGACGATCGGAATGCGCCGGCGGGACATCGGCCGCTAGTCGCGTCGCTTCGAGCGGGGCGGGCGAGGCAGCCCGCTCGCCCCGACCTCTGCTCGTCACACTTGGCGCGTGCCAACCCTCGCGATCGCACTCGTCCTCGTGGCGGCCGTGCTCCACGCCGGCTGGAACGTCCTGCTCCAGACGTCCGGCGACACCCTCTGGACCGCGGTCCCGCTCCAGGCCATCCGCCCCGCGATCCCGCTTACCATCGGGATCGGCGCGTGGGCACCCAACGGCCCCCCCCCCCCC
>CAYXVP010000199.1:0-4486 GCA_964468305.1 uncultured Anaerolinea sp.
GGTCGGCCTGCAGGGGCCCGGCAAGACCACGCCCGCCGCCAAGCTCGCCCGCCACGTCGTGAAGCTCGGACGACGCCCGCTCCTCGTCGCGGCCGACCCGTATCGGCCTGCGGCGGCGGAGCAGCTGGCGACGCTCGGCAAGGCCATCGACGTCCCGGTCGTCCGCGCGCCGGCGGGCACGCCCACGCTGGAAATCGTCCGCGCCGCCCTGGACGAGGCGCGGCGGCTGAGCCGCGACACGATCATCGTCGACACCGCCGGCCGGCTCACGCTCGACGAGACGCTGATGAACGAGATCGCGGCGATCCAGGCGGCCGTCCACCCGGCCGAGACGCTGCTCGTCGTCGACGCCATGACCGGCCAGGAGGCGGTCACCGTTGCGCAGGCCTTCGGCGCGGCGGTCCCGGTGACGGGCCTGGTGCTGACCAAGGTCGACGGCGACGCCCGTGGCGGCGCGGCACTCTCGATCGCCGCGGTGACTGGCATCGGCGTCAAGTTCATGGGCAATGGCGAGAACACAGATGCGCTCGAGGTCTTCCACCCGGACCGACTCGCCGGCCGGATCCTGGGCATGGGGGACGTCCTGACCCTCGTCGAGCGCGCCCAGGAGAGCGTCGACGCGGCACAGGCGAAGCGGCTCGAGGAGAAGCTGCGCAAGGCCGAGTTCACGCTCGAGGACTTCCTCGAGCAGCTGCAGCAGGTGCAGAAGATGGGCCCCATCGGCCAGCTGGTGTCGATGATCCCGGGCATGGGCGGCATGGCCAACGATGCGCAGGCGGCCGTCGACCGCGGCGAGCTGAGGCGGACCGAGGCCATCATCCGTTCGATGACGCGCAATGAACGGCGCGATCCCGCCGTCATCAATGGCTCCCGTCGGCGCCGAATCGCGGCGGGCTCGGGCACGTCGCTACCCGAGGTGAACCGGCTGATCAAGCAGTTCATGGAGATTCAGCGCCTGATGAAGCAGCTCGGGAGCGGCCGTGGACGCGGCATGCTCGGCGGCCTGTCGGTCGGGCGCAGATGAGGGGGACATGACCGACGACCCGACGCGCCCGATCGAAACGCCAGCAACGCCCACGGAGCCAGAACCCGCCGCGCGGCCGGCCGGCACCGTCGCCATCACGACCGCAGCCGCCGGATCGAACCGGGTCCGCTGGGCGATCGGCATCGGTGTCGCGGCCCTCGCCGTCGCGGTTGCGATCGGCGCCTTCATCGTCCTCGGCGGCCGGCCATCGCCGACGGCTCTCCAATACATCCCGGCCGACGCGGCCGTCGTCGTCGAGGTCCGGATGGACCTGCCCGGCGACCAGCTCCAGAAGCTCGGCAACCTGCTCTCACATTTCCCGGGCTTCGCCGACCAGTCGACGCTCTCCGCCAAGATCGACGAGTCGCTCTCGCGGCTGGTCCAGCGAGGCGGCAACGGCGAGCTCGACTACGTTCGCGACATCAAGCCCTGGCTGAGTGGCCCGACGTTCCTCGCCTTCCGGCTGCCGGCCCAGGCGGGGGCCGGCACGACGCCGATGGAGCAGGGCGTGGTGTCCGCCACGACGACGGGCACCGTCACCTGCGACATGCCGTTCAAGGGGCAGCAGGTTGCGAAGGAGTCGTACCGGGGCCTCGAGCTGAGCATCGGCGCGAGCGGTACCGAGGCGTGCGTCATTGACGGCCGCCAGGCGCTGCTCGGCGACGTGGCCTCCGTCCGCGGAGCGCTCGATGCCAAGGCGAGCGGTTCGGGCATGGACAAGAGCGACGCGTACCGCGCCGCGCGCGCGGCGCTGCAGGGCGACCAGCTCTCGACGATCTTCATCAACGGCGAGGCGTACGGGTCACTCCTGTCGGGCGGCCTCGTCACCACGCCGGCGATGGCTGACCTCACGGCGCTCGCCGGACCGGTTCCCGACTGGGCCATCACCGGCGTTCGGTCCGAGGATGACGCCCTTGTCGTCGACACCTACTCCGCGCCTGTACCACAGCCCGCGCCCGGGGCGACCGGGGGGCCGTCGCTGCTGCCGTTGCCGCCCGCGCACGCCAGCCTGATCGCCCCGCTCGCACCGGCGGACACGATCGTGTTCGCGGAGGCGCAGGGCGCGGGCGTGAGCCTGCAGAACCTCGTGACCCGACTCCGCTCGCTGCCCGCCCTGTCGACCGCCTTCCAGACGCTGGACGGAATGGGTGGCGCGGGCCAGCTCGTCGGCTGGGTGGAGGACGCCGGCGTCATCGTCGTCAAGGGCACCCAGCACCCGACCGGCGGCATCGCCCTGGTCACGGCCGACGACGCGACGGCCGCGGACCGGGTCAAGACCCTCACCGGGCTGATCGGCTTGGCGGGCCTGGGCAACACCAGCTTCCAGACCCGCGAGTCCACGATCGCTGGCGTGACCGTCACGACGATCACGATCAGCGACATCTCGGCGCTCGTCCCGCCCGGTCAGCTGCCGTCCGGCGTCCAGATCCCGCGGGATGCCAAGGTCGAGTTCTCGATCGCCGCGGAGGGCCGGATCATCCTGCTCGGCACCGGCGAGGACTTCATGACCGCGGTCCTCAACACGGCACCCGGTGCCAGCCTCGTCGACCAGGCGGCCTACAAGCAGGCGACGTCGCGGGCGCTGTCGAACAGCGGCACCTCGGTGTACATCGGGATCCGCGACATCGTCGGCCTCGCTGAGGCGTTCCTCTCCGCCGACGACAAGGCGAAGTGGGAGGCGGACCTGAAGCCCTATGTCGCCGCGTTCCAGGCGCTGTCGATCACTTCGACGACTGGGCCCTCGGGGGCCCACCAGAGGGTGACGATCACCGTCACTCAACCGTAGCCACCAAACGATCAGGAGGTTCCATGGCCGTTCGTATTCGACTCACCCGCGTCGGCGCCACGAGGCAGCCAAGCTACCGAGTGGTGGTCGCCGATTCGCGCAGCGCGCGGGACAGCCGCTCGATCGAGACCATCGGCCACTACAACCCGCGCAGCGAGCCAATCGAGCTGAACATCGATGCCGACAAGGCGAAGGCCTGGCTGGCCAAGGGCGCCCGTCCGTCGGATACCGTCGCTCGCCTGTTCCGGTCGGCCGGCGTGCTGCCGGCCGAGCAGTAGGAGGGGGAACCCGTGAGCGCAAAGGAGCTCGTCGAGTACGTGGCCCGGTCGCTCGTCGATGAACCCGATGCCGTCAAGGTGACCGAGGTCGAGGACGACGAGGGCACGGTCATCGAGCTGCACGTGGCCGAGGACGACATGGGCAAGGTCATCGGACGCAACGGCAGCGTGGCCAAGGCGCTGCGCACGTTGCTGAAGGTGACCGCTGCACGTGAGGGCACCTCGGTCCAGCTCGAGATCATCTAGCCGGGAGGACGCCCGCTGGGCGAGACCACCCGCCTCGTCGTCGGTCGCGTCCGCGGCCTGCACGGGCTGCGCGGCGCCGTCCGCGTCGAGGTGCTGACCGATCAGCCGGAAGCGAGATTCGGCGCCGGCCGCGTGCTGCACGTCGAAGGGGACGCGCGACCGCTGACGATCGTCGCGGCGCAGCCGGTCGAGGACGGACCCGGCTGGCGCGTCCGGTTCCGCGAAGTCCAGGATCGGGCCGTCGCCGAGCGGCTGCGGGAGCAATACCTCGAGGTCGCCGTCGACCGGTCGACAGACCTGCCGGGCGGCGCGGCGTACTGGCACGAGGTCGTCGGGTCGATGGTCAAGGACTCGACCGGCACCATCCTCGGCACTGTCGCGGATGTCTACCGCGCCGGCGAAGCGGAGGTCTACGTCGTCCGTGGCGGGCCGGCTGGCGAGTTCGACGTCCCCGCGATTCGCGCCATCATCACGACGTTCGCCCCCGAGCGCGGGGAGCTGATCGTCGACGAGTCCGTGCTCGACCTGGCCGGGTCCGCCGTCGATGCGCCCGTCGTCGCGAGACGCGTGCCCCGCCGCCAGCCGCGCTGGTCGCGCCACGGCAAGGGTGGGGGAGCGCGCCCAGACGACGGACAAGAGAGACCGCCGTCGTGACCCTCGAGATCGATGTCGTCTGCCTGTTTCCCGGCATGCTCGAAGGCCCCCTGTCGGAGAGCATCCCCGGCCGGATCCGCGAGCGCGGGCTCGTCGAGGTCCGGATCCACGACCTGCGGCGCTGGGGCCTCGGGCGGCATCGGAGCGTCGACGACACGCCCTACGGTGGCGGCGCCGGGATGGTCCTGCGGCCCGAGCCGGTCGCGGCCGCGCTCGACGAGCTGCGCCGCCGGGAATCCACGACGATCCTGCTCGATCCCGGCGGTGAGGTGTTTCGCCAGGAGCGCGCCGCGGGGCTTGCCGCGCGCCCGCACCTGCTCCTGGTCTGCCCGCGCTACGAGGGCGTCGACGAGCGGATCCGCGACCTCTTCGACCTGGAGCTGTCCATCGGCGACTACGTGCTCACCGGCGGCGAGCTGGCGGCGCTGGTGGTGATCGACCCGGTCACTCGCCCCCTGCCCGACGCCGACGACGCTCGCTCCCCGGGCCAGGAATCCC
>CAYXVP010000200.1:0-4472 GCA_964468305.1 uncultured Anaerolinea sp.
AGCGAGAGTCCCTCCACGGTTCGGACGATGCGCCCATCGACCTGGCAGAGCGGCACGAGGCACGCGTCGACGACCTGGCCGTCGAGCAGCACGGAGCAAGCGCCGCACTCCCCCTCGCCGCAGCCCTCCTTCGTGCCGGTCAGGCCGAGGTCCTCGCGCAGCACGTCGAGGAGGCGGCGCATGCCAGGAGCGTCGACCTCGGCCGGGGCGCCGTTGACGAGGAACCGGTAGGCGCTCACGCGGCGGACGCTCGCTGCAGCGCCGCCAGGATGCGCTCCGGCGTCGCCGGCAGCTCGTGAATCCACACGCCGGTCGCGTCGTGGATCGCGGCGACGACCGCGGGCGCGCCGACGTCCATCGGCAGCTCGCCGACGCCCTTGGCCCCATGCGGCGCGCCGCTGTACGGCGCCTCGACCAGGATCGAGCGGATGTGCGGCGCGTCGAGGGAGGTCGGGATGGGGTAGGTCGCGGGCCGGTCGTTGAGGTAGCGGCCGTCACGCAGCTTGATCTCCTCGATCGTCGCGTAGCCGATGGCCTGGAGCGTGCCGCCCTCGACCTGGCCCTCGCACAGGATCGGGTGGATGACCACCCCGACGTCGTCGACGGCGATCACGTCGCGGACCCGGACCTCGGCCGTGTCGAGGTCGACCTCGACGCTCGCCACCGCCGCGGCCCAGCCATACGCCGGGTACGCGTCACCCATGTACGTCGCGTCGTCGAAGACGACGCCGGGGTATGGCTCGAACTGCTGATCGATCCGGGTTGGGCCGTGCTCGCGGGCGTCATCCCGGAACGCTTCGTGGAAGGGCACGGCTGGGTGGCGCGCCTCGACCTCGGCCTTGAGCCGGCGGGCGGCGAGGATCGTCAGCCCGCCGACCACCATGACCGTTCGACTGGCCACGGTCGGGCCCGAGTCGAGCACCTCGGCGGTGTCCTGCGGGGCGATCTACAATCCACTCCCCAACCCCCTGCACGTGCCGTGGACCATCCGCGCGAAGACGGTCTTCGTACCATGGCCCTTCTCCGTGTTCGCCGTCACCACGCGGATCCGGCCGTCGGCGGTCAGCTCGACGGAAGCAACGGACTTGAGCATCACCTCGCCCGAGCCGGTGAACCCCGCGCCGTGCCAGCCGAGCGCAAGCCCGATGCCGCTGGCGATCCGGGCATCGCCGGTCCGGAGCGGGCCGCTCGGGATCGTCCCCGAGCCGCGTCGCTCGGCCGCCTCGCGGCCCGTCCGCTCGCGGACGCGCTCGAACAGGCTCGCGCTGAGTGCCTGCTCGAGGACCTCCTCGCCGGCGACGCTCTCGCGCAGCACCTGGCCCGTGGGTGTCGTGTCGTTGAGGTGGTAGATGTTCCGCCGGCGGATCTCCGCCGGGCTCATGTTCAGGGCCTCGGCGACGCGGTTCAGCTGCGTCTCGACGGCGAACTCCGTCTGCGGCGCACCGAAGCCGCGGAATGCGCCGTTGGGCGGCGTGTTCGTGCGGGTTGCCTTGCCCCTGAGGCGCACGTTCGGGCAGCGGTACGGCCCGCCGGCGTGGAGCACGCCGCGGGAGAGGACGACGGGCGTGAGGGTGCAGTAGGCGCCGCCGTCCATGACGACCTCGATGTCCTGCGCGACGAGACGGCCGTCGCGCGTGACTCCGGTTCGGTGCCGGACGATCGCCGGGTGGCGCTTCGTGGTCGCGGCGATGTCCTCGTGCCGCTCGTAGATCATCCGCACCGGGCGGCGTGCCTTGAGGGCGAGCAGCGACGCGTGCAGGGCAAGCATGGAGGGGTACTCCTCCTTGCCGCCGAAGCCGCCGCCGGTCTCCTCCTGGATCACCCGGGCCTGGACGGAGGTGAGCTTCAGCGCCCGCTTGAGTGCCTTGTGGATGTAGTAGGGGCACTGCATCGAGCCGTGGATGACGATGCCGCCGTCCTCGCCCGGCACCGCGATCATCGCCTGGTTCTCGATGTACAGCTGCTCCTGGTGGCCCACCCGGTACTCGCCCTCGAGGATCAGGTCGGCGCTCCGGAAGCCGGCCTCGAGGTCGCCCTGGGCCACCTCGTACTGGGCGAAGACGTGGTCGGACTGCTCCGGGTCGAACAGCGGCGGGAGCGGCTCGGTCACCAGCTTGATCCGGCTCTTGACCTGGCGGAGCGTCTCGCGGTCCGCCGCGGCGAGGAGGGCGACGGGCTCGGCGTGATGACGGATCTCGCCGCCGAGCGGCACCAGCAGCGGCTGGTCGTCCTTGATCAGGCTGACGACGTTCTCGCCGGGGATGTCCGCGGCAGTTGCGATGACCACATTGGACCAATCGACGTCGGGGTCTGGCTCGATGGCGATGAGCTTCGCCCGGGCCTCAGTCGAGCGGATCGTGATGCCGTACCAGGCACCGGGGAAGACGAGATCGTCGGTGTACCTGGCTGCGCCAGTGACCTTCGCCGGGCCCTCACGACGCGCCGGGAAGCCGGCTGCACGACCCGGCACCCACTGGCCGGCGTCGACGACCAGAGCCCGCTCGACGACGTCGGTGCCGGGGGTCAGGGTGCGCGTCGGCATCGGGCGGAGGGCTCCTCCCCGGTCACGCTGTCTCGTTGCGCGGGAGCCTACCAGTCACACCCTGCGGCGAGGAAGGGGCCTGCGCGAGCCACAGGCCGAGGAGGACGACGGGCACGCCGAGGAGGGCGGTCGGCGTGAGTGGCTCGCCGAGGAGCGGCACAGTAAGCGAAACGCCGAACAAGGGGACGAGGACGGTGTACGCACTTGCGCGCGCTGCCCCGAGGCGCCGGACGCCCTCGGAGAAGGTCACGAAGCTGATCGCGGTGCCGAACGTGGCGAGGTAGAGCACGCCGCCGATCGCGCGGCCCGACGCCGCGAGCGGGTCGCCGAACCCACCGGGCACGATGAGGGCGAGGGGCAGCAGGATCACCGCCCCCGCCGCGGCACCGAGGAAGGTGATCGCGGCCGCGTGGAAGCGCGGGCTGGCCGCTCGGCTCACGAGGGTGTAGATCGCCCACAGGCCGGCGGAGATCGCGAACATCGCGTCGCCGAGCGCCGTCGCCGGGCTGCCCTCCAGCTCCGGCCCGACGACCAGCACGAGGCCCGCGATGGCGATGAGGACGCCGATGGCGCGTCGCGGCAGGATCCGCTCGCCGAGCGTCGCCCGGGCGAGGAGCATGGTCGCGCCCGGGATGAGGCCGGGGACGATCACGGCGCCATGGCTCGCCGGGGCGAGGGTCACGCCATAGAGGAAGAGGACGTTGTAGCCCGCGACGGACGTCAGCGCCACGCCGAGGATCAATGGCAGGTCGGCCCTGGTCGCGCGGACGTCGACGTCGCGGGCCCGGCAGAACAGGTACAGCAGGACGGCCGCGATCGAGAAGCGGATGAAGGCGACCGTCAGCGGCTGAATCTCGTCCGTGGCCCAGGGCGCGGCCACCCACGTCCCGCCGAAGGCGGCAGCGGTGACCAGCATGAGAACGCGGGCGATCGCCTCGTTCGACACGTGGCCTAATCGCGACCCCGCCGCAGGGCGCGGCCCGGCAACCGGCCCGTGTGCGCGCCTTCCTCGACGACGGGGATCCCGTTCACGATCACGTGCTGGATCCCGTCCGGAAAGCGCCGCGGCTCGTCGTACGTCGCGTTCGAACGGACCGTCGCCGGATCGAAGACGACGACGTCGGCGACGAAGCCGTCCGCCAGGCGGCCGCGGTCCCTGAGCCCGAGGCGCGCCGCGGGCATCGACGTCATCTTGGCGACGGCCGCCTCGAGCGAGAGCAGGGCCTCGTCGCGGACGAACTGGCCCAGGATCCGCGGGTACGAGCCGTACGAGCGCGGCGACGGCTTCGCGCCGATGAACGTCGAGTCCGTGCCCACCATCGACACTGGGTGTCGGTAAAAGCGGCGGATCCCGTCCGTGTGCGGCCCGGGCGTCACCTGGTTGAGCCGGAGGCCCTCGGCGAGCAGGAGGTCGCATAGCACATCGACCATGTCGCCGCCCATCTCCGCGCCCACGTCGCCGAGGGTCCGGCCCTCGAACCGCAAGTTCTCCGGCCGCGCGAAGTAGCCGAGCCGGATGTCCGCGATCCCGCCGGCGCCGGCGTACAGCACGCCCCGCCCCCGCAGCTCCGAGCGAATCCGCTCGCGCACGGCACGATCGGCGAGACGCTCCTTCGCGGGGCCGGGGCCGCCCTCCTGGACCCATGGCGGCACGGTGATCAGGAGGCGCGTGCTCGCCCACTCGTAGGGATAGGCGTCGAACGTCACGTCGAGGCCCTCGGCGCGCGCTTGGTCGACGAGCGCGAGCATCTGCTCCGGCCGTCCGGGGAAGGTGGCCCGGTGATAGAAGTGGGTGATGTGGGCCGGCGACGCCCCGCGCCGCCCGATGTCGATCGCCTCCCGGAACGGGTCGAGGAAGCGGTCGCCGAGCGTGTAGCGCACGTGGGTGTGGTAGAAGCCGCCGAGGCGCGCGGCCGCGTGGGCGAGATTC
>CAYXVP010000201.1:0-3062 GCA_964468305.1 uncultured Anaerolinea sp.
TTCGACGATGACGGCGGCGATATCGTCGCCCTCCTCCTCGAACAGCCGCCGCAGGAGGTCGAGGTCGTTGTAGCGGGCCGGCACGATCGTGTCCGCGACCGCCTCGGGGATGCCACGACCCCAGGCGAGGCGCACCGGACGCTCCGACGGCCCGAGCTCGCTCATCTTGTCCGGCGTGACCGAGATCAGGGCGTAGTCGTGGACGCCGTGGTACTGGCCCTCGAACTTCACGATCTTGGTGCGGCCGGTGTAGGCGCGGGCGACGCGCATGGCGTGCATCGTCGCCTCGGTGCCGGACACGGTCATCCGCGCCTTCCCGACCCAGCCGGTCATCTGCTTGATCAGCTCCATCGCCTCGACCTCGTCCTCGGACGTGAGGGAGAAGCTGACGCCGCGGCGCATGCGCTCGTTGACATGGTCGTCGACGCGCGGGTCGCCGTGGCCCAGGATCACCGGGCCGTAGCCCAGGCGCAGGTCAATGTACTCGTTGCCGTCCATGTCCCAGACCCGGCCGCCCTGGCCGCGATCGACGTACACGGTGTCGTCGCCCCAGACGCGGAAGTTCGAGTCGGTGCCACCGGGCATGGTCTTCTGGGCGCGCCTGTACAGCTCCATCTGGCGGCTTCGGCGGAGCATCGGCGCAGACTTGGACACGGGACCTCTTCAGCGCTTCCTCAGCGCGGACTTCCGGGCTTGGGCAACCCCCAGTTGCGCCCGAATCGTGCCACGGGCCCCTGACGGGCGTCAAAGCGAGATTCGCAGCGGTACCGACGATTCCGTGCGAATCGCGCGGAATTAGACCGCTGTTGCCACCCAGTTCGGAAGCTCGCGGGCGAGTGTCGCGAGGGGCAGGGAGCCGTGTCCGATGGCCTGGTCGTGGAACTCCCGGAGGTCGAACGTGGCGCCGTCCCGTGCCCCGATCTCGCGCCGCAGTCGCTCGATCTCGCGCTGGCCGGTCTTGTACGTCAGCGCCTGCGCGGGCCAGCAGATGTAACGGTCCGTCTCGATGACGGCGTCGGTCTCGGTGAGGCCGGCCGCCAGGAGCGTGTCGATCGACCGCTGGCGCGGCCAGCGCAGGGCATGCATGCCCGTGTCGACGACGAGGCGGGCGGCCCGCCAGGCCTGCGCGTCGAGCATGCCGAACCGCTCGGCCTCGTTGCGGTAGAGGCCCATCTCGTCGGACAGGCGCTCCGCGTACAGGCCCCAGCCCTCGACGTATGCGCCGCCGGCGTAGCGCGCCGCGAAGCGCCGGAAGCTATTGAGGGCCGTGTTCTCGCCCTCGAGCGCGATCTGGAAGTGGTGGCCGGGGATTGCTTCGTGATAGGTCGTCGAGGCGAGACGGGAATACGTCCGCGACGGCAGGTCGAAGGTGTTGACGTAATACGTGCCGGGCCGAGTCGAGTCGGCGGACGGTTGGTAGTAGTAGGCGAACGGCGCGTCGCGCTCCTTGTACTCCTCGACGGGAATGACTCGGCACGCTGCCCGCGGGATGCGCCGGAACATGCCTGGCGCCGCGTCCAGCGCGCGGCCGATGTCCTCGACGGCGCGGGCGATCAGGGTCTCCCGGCTCGCCGGCTGGTTCCCCGGGTCGTCCGCCAGCGAGCGCCGGTAGGCCGTCGTGTCGTCGCCGAAGCCGGCGCCGTGAGCGATGGTTCGCCGCTCCGCCTCGATCGATTCGAGCTCGTCCAGCCCGACCTGGTGAACCGCCGCCGGGTCCTGCTGGAGCGTCGTCCAGCGCAGGATCTGGGTTGCGTACAGCGCGTCGCCGTTCGGTGCCGACCAGATCCCGTTGTCGGCCCGCGACGCAGCGAGGTAGTCCCCCTGCAGGCTTTCGAGGAACGCGGCGTCGGCGGGATAGACCTCGTCGCGGACGACGGCGCGGATGGTCTCCCGGTCCTGCTCGCGCGCGACCTTGACCAGGCTCGGGATCACCGCCTCGTCGATCGGTCTCGCCAGCATCCGCTCCAGCTGGGCGATCGTCCGCTCGGCGACGATCCGTGGCGCCGTCAGGCCGCTCCCGCGCCCCTCGCGGAGGAGCTCGCGATTGTCGGCCATGAACCTCGGGTAGGCGTGCAGCCGGGCCAGGAACGTCTCGAGCCGCTCCGGGGTATCGGCGGCCTGGAACTGGCAGAGCTGGGGGAGCATCGTCTGCGGGCCGCCCATCTGGTCGACGACCTGGAGCGTGTCGATTCGCTGGTCGTCCTGGACGATCAGGATGTCGCCGATGACCCGGATGACGTCGCGTGTGATTCGGTCCTCGACGCCGAGGCCCGTGTCGGGGATCGCCGCCGCAGCGCTGCGCATGTCCTCGGCGTAGCGCCGGCGCTCGGCGCGCCCGGCCGCGCTCGGATCGGGCAACCTGTCGTCGTAGCGGGTATCGCCGTTGATGGTCGCGGTGATCGGGCTGAGCTCCTTGAACCGCTCCCAGAAGCCGTCGGCGAGCCGGTCGACGGCGGATGGCTCGGGCACGCGTTCGCCTCCAGACATCGAGATGGGAAGCCCCGAGGCCGGCTAGGGTAGCGCCTTCGGCAGCTCGAACAGGCCGAGCTGCTCGGCCCGCCGCTCGATCGCCGGGTCCAGGCCGAGGTATGGCTCGAGGTCGGCGAGGTCGAGCGGCTCGCGCTCGAGCCAGGCGAGCAGGTGCGGCCACAGGAGGAAGTGCCAGGTTCCCGTCTCCATCGCGGCGCGCAGCACGGGCGACGACTCGAGCTTGTGGCGGGCGAGCTCACGACGCTCCGGCGCGAGCACGAGGAACCGCACGATCCGCTCGTCGGGCGGGATGCGGGCGTGGCGCCGAATGAGGACATCGCCGAGCATGGCGGTCCACTCGACCTCGAACAGGAGCGCCGACGCGCCTCGCTGGTACCAGATGCAGTCGATCGCCTCGCCGTCCTCCTTCGGGACGAGCGAGACCGTCGGGAACCACGGCTCCCGCTCGCGGTACGGGTCGAGGAAGTCGCCGAGCGTCCGATCGCCGATTTCGCGCGCCTGGGCTCGCTTGCCGATCCAGCCGCGCATCCCCAGGCTGTGGCCCCCCTTGGCGAGGCCCGCGAACCAGCGGG
>CAYXVP010000201.1:3072-4471 GCA_964468305.1 uncultured Anaerolinea sp.
GGCTGGTACCAGCTCCAGGGGATGGCCTCGGGGGCGCCCTTCGGGGCGAGCGGGATCGTCGGGAACCACGGCTCGCGCTCGCGCTGGTCGAGGAAGTCGGCGAGCGTGAGGTTGCCGATCCGGCGGGCCTGGTCGCGCGGGCCGATCCAGACCCGCATCCCGAGCCGGTGGCCGCCGTTGGCGAGATGTGCGAGCAGCTCGGTGTGCTCGGCGGTCCGCCGGCGGAGGTCCTCGCCCGTCACGAGCCGGCTCGCCGTGGAGGCCGGGCTTCGATAGCTCGCGAGACAGGCGCGGACGAGCGTCTCGTCCGGGAGGTCGTGGCCAGGGAAGAGGGCGGCAACGCGCTCGAAGAACGCGGACTCGGCGATGGGCCCGGCAGTCGAGAGCAGGCTGTAGACGGCCCATTCGACACGGTCTGCGAGCGGGATCGAGGCGGCTTCGCGGTCCCCGCGCTCGCCGAGCCACCAGCGGCCCGGCTCGATCTCCTCGACGCGGCGCTGGTCGGTGCGGCTGAGCTCATCGTGGACCAGGGCGACGACCCGCTCGACGGGATCGCGCGATGGCGATGACGACGGCGCCGTGAAGGTGCGCGTCCGCAGGAACGGTCTCCTGGTGCCTGTGACCGCGTCGTCGACCAGCTGCGCCTCGGTCGCGGTGCCGAGCATGCCGGGTCCCGCCTCGAACGCCGGGCCCTCGTCCGGCTGCACCTCGCCGCCGTCGTCGACGGTATCCGTCGCCAGAAGCCGGCGGAGCTGGCCGCTGCGGTCCAGCGCGACGAGGATCTCGCCGAGGAGCCGGTCGTAGCGGGCGGGCTCGCCTCGGGCCCGAAGCACCTCGACGGCGGTGTCCATGACCGTCGCCGCGGCCTCGCGCGGCGAGAACGGGCGCGCCTCGATGTGCTCCGGCGGCGCGAACAGTCCGGCCCCGGGCACCAGCTTTGGGTCGCCGCGGCCGCCGACCGTGGCCTCGAGGGGCCGGTTGCTGCGGGTCCGCGGACCCGGCGGTAGCGTGCCACCCGGTGGGACCAGCTCGACGACGCCGCCGACCTCGTCGTCGGGGTCGGTCAACCGCGCCTCGACGAGCCGATAGCCGGCGCCGACCCCGCCCAGCACCGCGGCGACGAGGGCCTCGGCACCGCCGTGGTCGAGGAGCAGGATGACGCGGGCATCCCTGGCGAGGTGCGGCTCGACGAAGAAGAGGAGTGTGGCGCTCAGGAAGATCGTTGCCGTGTAGAGGACCAGCAAGCCCTACCCCCCGCCCTGCCCGGGTTCTTCCGGTGGAGTCTCATCGGGAGCCGGGTTCTCCTGGTGAACGGCCGAGTCGTTGATCAGTTGGACGTCGCCTTCGGCCTGGATATAAACCACCGGTCGAGTCCCCCCGCCAACCGACCCCTGCGCAT
>CAYXVP010000202.1:0-4397 GCA_964468305.1 uncultured Anaerolinea sp.
TCCAGGAGGCCTACCGCCGGACCGGCGACAACGCCGCCGCCGTCGCCGAGGGGCTCGCGAAGACGGCCGGCGTCATCACCGGCGCGGCGCTGATCATGGTCACGGTCTTCGCCGCGTTCGCGCTCGCCGACACCGTCACGATCAAGAGCATCGGCGTCGGCATGGCTCTCGCCGTCGCGCTCGACGCGACGATCGTGCGGGTGCTGCTGGTGCCGGCCACCATGCGCCTGCTCGGCACCTGGAACTGGTGGGCGCCAGGGCCGCTCGGTCGCCTCGCCGCGCGATTCGGGTTCAGCCACGTCGAGGACGAGGAGGATCTCGCCGCCGCGTCGCACCACGGGGCCGGTGATTCGGGGGTCGCGACCGCGCCGGCCTGATCGCACACTGGTGTCACGCACCCGAGGGAGGAGCCATGGACACCGTCGACCGTGAGCCCGAGCCACTGCGGAATCCGCCGCCTTCGTCGCCCGGCGGGCCACCGCCGCCCGAACAGGGTGGCGTCCGCGCCTACACCTGGCAGTGGGGCCGCGAGGAGGACCGCCGGCCGCGACTGCCGTGGGTCGGCATCTTCCTCATCGTGTACGGCGCCCTCCTGCTCGTGGACAAGCTCACGCCCAACTACCTGGCCCAGGCCAACCTGCTCGTCCTCGCCGCGGGCCTCGCCTTCCTGATCTTGTGGCTCCTGCGGCGGGGCACGTTCTCGCTCTATGCCGGCGCCTTCCTGACCGCGTCGGCCGTCCCAGGTCTGATCAAGGGCGTCGGCTACGACGTGGGCACCGGCCTGGGAACGCTGAGCTACGGCGTCGCGTTCCTGTTCATCGCGCTGGTCCGGGCCTCTCGCGGCGGCGGCATCGGCTGGCAGGCCGTGCTCGGCGTGGTCCTCGTTGCGCTGGGCGGCTCGGAGCTGGCGCTGCCCGACGCGGCATCGCTGGTCCCGTCGATCCTCCTCGTCGCGTTCGGCCTGATTCTCCTGACGCGCCGCAGCTGAGCCTCGTGCGCGGCCGGCCTGCGCGCGGCGGGGGCGGCGAGGGGCCAGGCCGGCGAGGTGCTAGGCCGTCGCCGGTACCTGCGCCGTCGCGTGCTCGATCGCGCTCGTCAGCCGGTCGGCGACGGCGACCATCTCGTCGTCGGTGACGACGAACGGGGGGCCGAGGACGATCGCGTCGCCGTTGGTGCCGTCGGCGAGGCCCGTTCCCGAGTACAGGAGGAGGCCGGCGTCGCGGGCGGCCCGGACGATCCGCTCGGTGAGTCGATCCGTACGCGGGAACGGCGACCGAGACTCGCGGTCGGCGACGAGCTCCACGCCGAGCAGGAGCCCGCGACCCCGGATCTCGCCGACGTTCCGGTGACCGGCCAGGCGCTCCTCCAGCAGGCCAGTCAGGCGCTCGCCCTTCGATGCGGCCATGTCAACGAGCCGCTCCTCCTCGAGGATCCTGAGGACCTCACCCGCGACCGCGGCGCCGACGACGTGGTGCGAGTACGTGAAGCCATGGACGAACCCGCCACCATCCATGACCGCTTCCCGAATCGCGCCCGAGGCCGCGACCAGTCCGAACGGGAAGTAGCCTGACGTGGCGCCCTTCGCCCCGACCACCATGTCCGGCCGGACGCCCCACTGATCGACGCCGAACCACCGGCCGGTCCGCCCGAACCCGGTCATCACCTCATCGGCGATGAGCAGGACGCCGTGGCGCCGGCAGACCTCGGCGATCGACGGCCAGTATCCATCCGGCGGAACGGCCGCGGCGAGGGTCGCGCCGACGATCGGCCCGGGCACGACCGCGGCGACGGTGTCCGGGCTCGCGGCCTTGATCGCTCGATACAGCTCCCCGGCGAGCTCGTCCGCGTCGCCGAGCGCGTTCGCGCCCGGCTCGCCGGCACGGTACGGGTACGCGGCGGATACGTGCCGGAATCGGCCCAGCCACGCTTCGTACGGCCGGCGCAACGGCTTGCGCCCCGAGAGGTCGAGCGCGCCGAGGGAGTTGCCGTGGTAGCTCCCCCATCGCGCGATCACGATCCAGCGCTCGGTCTCGCCGCGGGCCAGGTGGTAGGCACGCGCGAGCTTGAGGGCGGACTCCATCGCCTCCGAACCGCCGGCGACGGGATAGATCGCCGGGTCGTCGAGCGGCAGGTGCGACGCGAGGGCCGCCGCGTACCGCTCGAGCGGCTCGCTCGTGAAGGCCGTCCCGTGGGCGTACGCAAGGCGGCCGGCCTGCTCGGCCATCACCCTCGCCACGGACGCGCGCCCGTGGCCGATCCCGACCACGACGGCACCGCCGGCGGCGTCGAGGTAGGCCTTGCCATCGGCGTCCCAGATCGTGGCGCCCTCGGCCCGAACCGCGACGGGCGGCGCCGGCTCGGACGAGCGGCGGAAGACGTGGCTCACGGCGCACAAGGTTACGAGGTCCGACCGGCTAGGCGAGGACTCCGTGCGGTGGGAGAATTGGCCCTACGACCAGCGGCTGGAGGCGCCTCATGGACACATCCCCGGCATCGAGCCCGTCGCGTGACGCCCTCGACCACCCCCTGTACCGGATCGCCCACCTGCACGGTGACCACTGGGTGACGCTTCGGCCCGATCAGCAGCACAGCCCCAAGGCGGACATGCCCGGCGCGCCGAAGGGCGGCACGATCTACCGCTGCACCGAGTGCGAGGAGTACGTCGTCATCGCCCCGAACTGAGGTTCTGGAGCTTAGTTCGCCCCGCACAGGCGCAAGAGAAGACGAGCGCCGGCCTCGCTGCCCGACCATCTGGCCAGCAACGGCTCGGCGCCCAGCCGCCGGCGGACGTAGCGGAAGACCAGCACCGCGACGACGACGTCGTCGAGCGGCCCCAGGACCGGGATGAACTCGGGAACGAGGTCGATGGGGCTCAGCAGCCAGAGCAGGAGGAATACCAGGGCCACGCGGACTCGCCGCTCGGTTCGGGGGTCCGCGATCAGGGCTCGGACGAGCCGGATCAGGTCTGGGACGAAGGCGACGAGCTCGGACACGGCGACGTCACGCGGTCGCACCGCCCAGAGCAGGCCGATCAGGACGAGCCAGGCCGCAACCAGGCCGAGGACGATCTCGAGGATCGTCTGGGTGTCCATCGGGCTGAGTATCGCGCCCACCAACGCGCGCGATTTCCAGCAGCGAGACCGGCCGTCCGGTAGCCTTGGGTCCTCGATACAGCCCGGCCCGGCCGGAGGAGGTACCTACCCGATGAAGCGGCTCTTGTTCGTGGCATTTGCGTTGCTGGCGGCGATGATGGTGATCGGGCTGACGGTCGCGCTGACCCGGCCGAGCACTGACCAGACTGAAGGCGAGGACGCCGCCGAGGCCGAGACCGTCTAGACCCCGGGTTCGCGAATCCTCGGCGCGCTGCCCTACCGGCGGCGCGCCGTTTTCATTTGATCAGCGCGTGTAGGCGCCGCCCGGATCGAGCTCCTCGCGGATGTGCCGCAGCTCAGCGGCGGTCGGCGCCGGGGTCGTCGCCAGCTCCGCAGACACCCTCGGTGACCAGGCGGTGGCCGCGCGGACGTCGTCGATCGAGACCCCCGGGTGCAAGCTGTCGACGCGCATCTCGCCGGTCTCGTCGAAGTGCCAGATCGCGAGGTCGGTCACGACCACGGACGGGCCGCGGCCGATCCAGCCCTGCTCCCGCCGGATTCGCTCTGAATCGGCCGCACCGCCAAGGTTGCCGGCCGACGTCCGGAAATCGATCGCCTCGACGAACGATCGGGCCGACTGGCGCATGATCACGAACACCTGGCGGGCGTTGATTGCGATCTCGCAGGCGCCACCGCTGCCCGGGAGCCGAGTGGTCGGCTCGGCATAGTCGCCGATCACCGTCGTGTTGATGTTCCCGAACCGGTCGATCTGAGCGGCCCCCAGGAACCCGACGTCGATCAGCCCGCCTTGCAGGTAGAAGCTGAACAGCTCGTACATGCTGGTGACCGCGGTGGCCCCGGTCACGATCGTGGGATCGCCGATGCTCAGCGGCAGGCGAGCCGGCTTCGCCCCGAACACGCCGGCCTCATAGACGAGCTCGAGCTCACGCGCGACCGTGCGCTGCGCGAGATTGACGGCGATGTTCGGCAACCCGACCCCGACGAAGCACACGCGCTGCCCGGCCAGCTCACGCGCGGCCGCGACGATCATCATCTCGGACTTGGAGAACTGGGCCTCGGTCATTCGTAGCGCCCATAGTCGACCGAGCCGGAGGGCGCCGACCCCGGTTTGAGAGACGCGATCCGGTCGGAGCCCAGCTTCTCGACATACGCGGCACGTCCGTCGAGGTCGTAGACCCATTCTTTCAGGCAGGATGGGAGCGCGTCCTCGTCCCTCGTGATCGCGTCGCAGTCGAGGGAGAGGCGGTTTTCGCGGTCGTGTAACCCCTCGGCCATCAGCGGGCG
>CAYXVP010000203.1:0-4373 GCA_964468305.1 uncultured Anaerolinea sp.
CGGCACCGGGACCGGCGCGGACGTGGAGTCACGGGCGTCGCGGCCCGCGACCGCGTGCAGGAGCACGGCGGCGTCCCGGCTGTCCCGCGCGAACGGCCCGATCTGGTCGAGCGACGAGGCGAACGCCACGATGCCGTAGCGGCTGACCCGCCCGTATGTCGGCTTCAACCCGACGGTCCCCGTGAGCGCCGCCGGTTGGCGGATCGAGCCGCCCGTGTCCGTGCCCAGCCCGAACGGGGCGTGATACGCGGCGACGGCGACGGCCGAGCCGCCGCTGCTGCCCCCGGGTACCGTGTCGAGGTCCCCCGGGGTGCTGACGGGCCCGAACCCCGAGTACTCGTTCGACCCAGGATCACCGCGCCGGCGTCGCGCAGGCGCTCCGTGACATGGGCGTCATACGGTGCGACATAGCCCTCGAGGATGCGCGAGCCGGCCGTGCACTGGCCGCCCGCGACCGACACGAGATCCTTGACCGCGACCGGCAGGCCGAGCAACGGGTGGAGCGTGCTGACGGCGTCGCGCCCCTCGTCCCGGGCCGCGGCGATCCGCGCGTCCGCGGCGTCCGCCTCGGCCAGCGCCTTCTCCCGCTCGATCACCAGCCACGCGTTGAGCGCGTGGTTCTGGCGCTCCGCGAGCGCGAGATGGGCGAGAGTGATGTCGCGCGACGAGAGCTCGCCCGTGCGCAGCCGCGTCGCGAGCTCGTGGCCGCGCAGGCGGGTGACCTCGGCGACGGCGCTCATCCGGCGTCACCACCGAGGATCGGCGGGAGGACGATGAAGTCGCCATCGGTCGAGGCGGCGTTGCGAAGGACGTCATCGACCCGCAGCGAGGGCTCGGCGACGTCGTCGCGCAGGATGTTCTCGAGCTCGATCGTCTGGGCCGTCGGCGCGATCGCCGATGTGTCGAGCTCGGACAGTTTGGCGTACTGGTCGAGGATGTGGTTGAGCTGGCCCTCCAGGCGGTCGAGCTCGGCGTCCGTCAGGCGGAGGCGGGCGAGGAAGGCGACGTGTTCGACGTCCGCGCGGGTGAGGCCGGCCATCGGCGGATGATACTGAACGGCATGGCCTCGACCGCCCCGCTGCCCAGCCTTCGGCCCATGACCACGTCCGACGTCGACGGCGCCACCGAGCTGATCCTCGGCAACGACTGGGGCGTCCGGCGAGAGTGGCTCGAGTTCGCCACGACGCAGCCGGCGTGCGCGCCGCTCGTCGCCGAAGCCGATGGCCGGATCGTGGCCACGGGCGTCGGCACGGCGAACGGGCCGGTCGGCTGGATCGGGACCATCTTCGTCGCGCCCGATCGGCGCGGCCGGGGCCTCGGTCGGGCCCTGACGCAGGCGATCATCGACCGGCTCGAGGCCAGGGGCTGTCGCTCATTCGCCCTGGTGGCGACGGCGGAGGGCCGCCGACTGTACGAGCGAATGGGCTTCGAGCCCCAGAGCCGCTACCACGTCCTCCAGGCGATCGGTCTGCCGCCGGCGCTCGAGCCCGACGGCGTGCGCTCGTTCGAGGCCGGCGACCTCGAGGCGATCGAACGCCTGGACCGCGAGGGGACCGGCGAGGACCGCGGGCATGCGATTCGGCGCTTCGCGAACGGTGACACGACCCGGGTGACGCCGGCCGCCGACGGCACGATCGAGGGCTTCGTCATCCGGGCGCCGTGGGGCGGTGGCGCGACGGTGGCACGCACCTCCGACGCGGCCCTCCGGATCCTCACCGCCCGGCGCCGGGCGGCCGGCCCCGAGGGTCGTGTCCGGCTCGGGCTCCTCGACGAGAACAGCGAGGGCCTCGAGAGGCTCCTGCAGGTCGGGCTACGACTGACGTGGTCGGCACCGCGCATGCTGCGGGGCGACCCGCTCGTGTGGCGCCCGAGCTGGATCTGGGGCCAGTTCAACCACGCGATGGGCTGACGCCGCAGGCGCCGCCCTCAGCGATCGTCTGCTCGCGCCGCCTCGATGGCTCGATAGGCCTGCGCGAGATGGACCCGGTCGTGCCCGCCCAACATCCGGAACATCAGGTCGAAGCTCTCCGGCCCGCGCTCGCGGTGCACGGCCACACGGGCGCGATCGGCCTCGCTTGCGTCTTGCCACAGGGCGATGTTCGCGGCGCGCAGCGGCTCGAAGACACGAAGCAACGCCTCGGGATCGTCATCGTCGCCGTGGAGGTTGTCCGCCCACAGGTCCTGGTCGTAGCCGATCAGCTCCGGGCGGTCGTGGGCGAGCGTCCAGCGGTAGCGACCCGTCATGACGACCTCGGCGTCGAAGATGTGGGCCAGGCACAGCAGCGCAGACCACTCTCGCGGCGCGGGCCGAACGCGGAGCTGCGGCCCCGCCTCGGCGAGCATCGCCCGGATGTTCGCCGGCGTCTGCGCCTGCGCCTCTGCCGGATCGTCCGCCCCGAGGGCCCCGAGCAGGCTCTCCTGGTACGCGGCGGCCTCGGCGACGGGGTCTGGCGACGTCACCTGCATGTGGCGGACTCTACCGCGGATATCGACAAGGACATGGCCGGAATGGCCAGGATGTGCTATCTGCTGCCCATGGATCGACGCGACCCCCACCGCCTCCAGAAGGGCCATCACCCGACCCCGTTCACGGCCGCGGAGATCCGCGATGCGAGCCGGCCCGGCCGAACCGTTCGCCAGCGCATCGAGGTCGACGGCCAGCCGACCGTGCTGCAGATCCAGCAGTGGGCAAGCGTCGACGACGAGGGCGCGACACGCGTCGTCGGCATCCTGCAGGCCGACGGCAGCTGGACCGACGTGCGGCGGTCGCGCTCGACCCGGCTCGCGCTCCAGGGCCATGCCTCGATGCCGATCGCCACGACGACGATCGACGAGGTCACCCTCGACTCGCCGATGGGCCCGCTCGCCTGCCTGCGCTACACGGCCCGCGACGGCGACGCGATCGAGAGGTTCTGGTTCGCGCGCGACTACCCGGGCATGCCGGTCAAGACCGAGCGCACCGAGGAGGGCCGTGTCGTCGAACGGGTCACGATGTTGTCGAGCCGGGTCGAGCCGCTGCACGACCCGCGGTCCGCAGACCAGGAGGACATCCAGCTCAACTGATCACGGGTGCGCCGCGTCCCAGGCGACCCGACACGCCTTCGTGAAGTTCGGATCCTCCCCGGGCGACCCCGACGTCCACGTTCTCGAGATGGACAGCGCTCGAACGGCGTTGTCAACGTAGCCCGAGCCGGACTCGAGACACCACGCCTCCTGCTCCGCGGTGATGGGAGACGACTGCTGCCCAAATGCCAGGATGGCGAACGCGACCACCAGGAGAGCGATCACGCCGACGAGGGCTCGACCGAGCCAGCGATGCGCGCGTATCTGGGGTGGCGAGGGAAAGCGCCGCCTGACCCAACGAAACGCGACGAACGCGATCCCGAACGGGATGAGATCGAGAAGGATCGCCAGGGGCAGGAGCCCTGTGCCGAGCGACGCCAGCCACGCCCCCACGGACGTGAGCAGAGCAACGCCCACGAACCCGACGACGATCGAGGCGAGACAGCCGATGGACAGGGAGCTGCTCCGGACGGAAGCCTCGAGCCGGGCGGCGCGAAGGAGGCCCACCGCGTTGGCGCCGCCCGTCGCCCGGAGTTTGACATCCTGGTTCCGCCGAGTGATGGCCCGACCGACCACGGCGAACGCGACAACGATGAGCGCGATGAGTCCGATCAATGCGCCGAAGCCACCGGCATCGCCGGCGATCCAGGGAACGCTCTCGAACCCGGGCCCGCCACCGGCATCGTGCCGCCGCAGCGCGTCGCGCAGCTCTTCTATGCCGGGATCTGAGTCGTCGCGGAGGGTTGCGGCCCAGCCCGCGGCCGGAACGCTGACGTCGATGGCGCCGGGTGGCCCGCCCTGCGACGGGCGCGCGAGCGCCAGCAGCCGCTCCTGGTGATAGAAGGCGGTCCACGGCCCGGGCCCCGCCACCTGTACGTCGACCTCGGCATCTTCCGAGCGGATGACCTGCTCCACTGCCGCGAGGAGCCGATCTCCGGACGGTCCGAGCGCCAGGACCTCGTCACGCCGGCCGAGCAACCCGGACACTGCATCCTCCTGCGCCGGTGGCTGCGCGCCGTCGGCTCAACGATGCTGACGCGCAGGTCGATGTTCTATTACGCCGGCAGCTGTCCCGAGAGCAGGCGAGCGAAGTCCTCGGGCGCGATCACTGGAACGCCCAGCTCCTCTGCCTTCGCCAGCTTCGAACCGGCGCCCGGGCCGGCGACGAGGTAGTCGGTCTTCTTGGACACCGAACCCGCCGGCTTGCCGCCGGCGGCGCGGATCGCTGCCTCGGCCTCCTCGCGGCTGTAGCCCTCGATCGATCCGGAGACGACGACGGTCCTGCCGGCGAGCGGACCGCCGCCCGCGGC
>CAYXVP010000204.1:0-4292 GCA_964468305.1 uncultured Anaerolinea sp.
GAGGGCGAGGGGCACCGCGGCCGCCGCGGCGGCGGACGCGCCGACGATGTAGCCCATCGCGTAGGCGCCGGTCCCGAGCGTCGGCCGGTGCGGCAAGGCCGCACGGACGACCTGCGTGAAGACCGGGCCGACGACGCCCATGCCCAACCCCATGCCGATCGTGATCGCAACGACGAGGAACGCGCCGGGCGCCACGGCCCTGAGCAACCCGAAGCCGGCGGTGGCGAGGATGCACGCGGCGACCGCGGCGCGCGGCCCGATCGAGGCCGCGAACACCGGACCGACCGGGGCCAGGAAGGCCATGCACAGGACCGGGATCGAGGAGAGCAGCCCGGCCACGCCGTGGCTCATCCCAAGGTCAGCCTGGACGTCCTTCAGGAGCGGGCCGACGACGAGGATCGGGGCCCGGAAGACGAGGCCTGCGACGAAGAGCGCGGCGACCACCGCCAGGCCTCCGCGGCCCGGTTCCGCGGTGGCCGGCTTGCCGCGGCTGTCAGCCACGGAGCCGTTCGCCGATGCGCGCCGCCGCGGCCCGGACAGTGCCGGCGATCGAGTCCTCCGTCCCGGGTGCCGGGAAACGGTAGGTCGGGCCGTGCACGTGGACCGCGGCCGTGATCTCCCCTCGAGCGTCCGCGACCGGTGCGGCCACGGACGTGATCCCGATGGCGAACTCGTCCCGCGCCCAGACGTGGCCGTCGCGCCGGATCTGGCGCAGGCGTTCGAGGAGCGCCGGCGCTGTGGTGAGGGTCGCGGGTGTGAACGCCTCCATGGGCTCGGCAAGGTAGCGGGCGAGGACGGGCGCCGGAAGCTGGGCGAGGAAGACCTGACCCGACGACACCGCGTGCAGCGGGATGCGGGTGCCGGTCCAGTCGCGGACCTGGACCGGGTTCGGGTTCGGCGGCTCGACCTGGTCGACGTACTGGACCGTCCAGCCGTCGCGGATCGAGACACCAGCGGCCTCGCCGAGCTCCGAGGTCAGCCCGAGCAGCGCCGGGCGCGCGATGGAGACGATGTCCCACGTCTCACCCAGCCCCGATGCGATCGCGAGCAGGTCCGGGCCGAGCCGGTACCGGCGCTCTCCTGGCACCTGCTCGACGGCGCCCTCGGCGGCGAGGGCGGCGAGGAGTCGCGCCGCGGTCGATTTCGGGATGCGGGACGCAGTTGCGACCTCGCTGACCCCGAGCGGTCCAGAGGCGAGCGCGCGGAGCACGCCGAAGGCCCGCCGGATGCTCTGAACGCCGATCGTCGGGCTGGACATGGGACCCTCTACTGGGCTACCGTGAGGCGCTATCGTTCCACTATACGGCACCGTTCCGTAATGTGGAACGCCTGAGCTGTTGTTGGAGATCGCGCGTGCCGGACGCGAACCAGGACTTCGATCTCGCCGCCCTTGCCGACGACGAGCTCGTCGAGCAGATGCACAACGACCTCTACGACGGCATGGCGCCGGAGATCGTCGAGGGCACCAACATCCTTCTCACGCGGGGCTGGACGCCGGACAAGGTCCTCAACGACGCCCTCGTCGAGGGGATGCGCATCGTCGGCATCGACTTCCGCGACGGGATCCTGTTCGTGCCGGAGGTGCTGCTCGCGGCAAATGCGATGAAGGCCGGCATGGCGGTGCTCCGGCCACTGCTGGCGGAAACGGGCGCGAAGCCGATCGGCAAGGTCGTCATCGGCACCGTGAAGGGCGACATTCACGACATCGGCAAGAACCTGGTCGCCATGATGCTCGAAGGCGCCGGTTTCGAGGTCTACGACCAGGGCATCAACACCGACGCCGACAAGTTCATCGCCGCGTTGGAGCAGCACAAGCCCGACATCCTGGGCATGTCCGCCCTGCTCACGACGACGATGCCGTACATGAAGGTCGTCGTCGCCGAGCTCGTGAAGCGGGGCATGCGCGACGACTACATCGTCCTGGTCGGCGGCGCGCCGCTGAACGAGGAGTTCGGCAAGGCAGTCGGTGCCGATGCCTACTGCCGCGACGCGGCGGTCGCGGTCGAGACCGCGGTCTCGCTGGTCCAGGAGCGACGGAACCGTGCCGCCTGAGGCTGGTTCCACGATGCGGAACACGGCGAGGAAGAACCCGCTGGTGATCGGCTGCGGGGCCCTCGCCCCGGAGCTGGTCGAGCTGACGCGGCGCGCGGGCCTGCCGGCGATGGACCTGACCTGCCTCCCAGCCTCGCTGCACAACCGCCCGGAGCGAATCCCAGGCGCCGTGGCGGCCCGCATTCGGCGCGCCCGCAAGGACGGCTACGACCGGATCTTCGTCGCCTACGCCGACTGCGGGACGGGCGGCCTGCTCGACCCGGTGCTCGAGGCGGAGGGTGTTGCCCGGCTGGAGGGCGCCCACTGCTACGAGGTCTACGCCGGGCGTGCCGCCTTCGCGACGCTGCACGACGAGGAGCCCGGCACCTTCTACCTGACCGACTACCTCGTCCGCAACTTCGACCGGCTGGTGATCCGCGGGCTCGGCCTGGACCGCCACCCCGAGCTGCGGGCCATCTACTTCGGCAACTACCGGCGCCTCGTCTACCTCGCCCAGGCGGACGACGCCGCACTGACCGCGAAGGCCGAGGCCGGCGCCACGCGCCTTGAGCTCGCGTTCGAGCGCCGCCTGGTCGGCCTCGGCGAGCTCGCCTCGTCGATCGGCAAATTCGCGATGGGCGGCGCCTCCAGTACCGACGGGCGTGCATCAGATGCGCATTCGGAACGGCCGAGTGGGCTGTCGGCCCCAGATTCGGTCGAGACCGGGCATCGGATGGAGGATTCCATCGGATCGGGACGCGGCGATGCTCCATTCGTGCATCGAACGAACCATCGGCACGCCAACCAGCAGATTTCCGTTCGGAATGTGCACCGGATGCATGCCGCTGCGCGAGCCGGGCATCGGATGCATGCCGCTGCGCGAGCCGGGCACCGGATGCATGCCGCTGCGGGAGCCGGGCATCGGATGCATGCCGCTGGGGGAGCCGGGCATCCGACGCTCGCTTCGGGCCGACGGCGGGCGGCCGCCTGATGGCGACGCTCGTGACGATCTGGTGGCGAGACATCCCGATGCAGGTGATCGCCCGCGAGGGCCGGCGCAGCGCGAAGCGGGTCCTGAACAAGCGCTTCCAGTTCGCGGTTGACAAGGCGGCGATGAACGCCGGCAAGAAGTCGTACGGCGATTACATCGAAGAGATGCGCCGCGCCGAGCGGCCCTGCGGCGATGACCTCGAGGCCGAGGTCAATGCCGAGGCGAAGCGCCTCGAGCATGTCTACGCAAAGACGGTCCTCCACGACCTGATCGCCAGCGGCGGCGTGGGGGTGCGGCTATGACGCGCGGCGCGACCCACACACTGGTCAGCTCGGCGACCCGCGAGGTCGTCATCGGGCCGGACCGGCCATTCGCGATCATCGGCGAGCGCATCAACCCGACCGGCCGGAAGCTGCTCGCGGCGGAGATGAAGGCGGGCGACTTCAGCCGGGTCGAGCGCGACGCGATCGCCCAGGTCGAGGCGGGCGCGCACATGCTCGACGTGAACGCGGGCATCCCGCTCGCCGACGAGCCCGCGATCCTCGCCCGCACGATCCAGCTGGTGCAATCGCTCGTCGACGTCCCGCTGTCGATCGACTCGTCGATCGTCGAGGCGCTCGAGGCCGGGCTCGCGGTGTACCAGGGCAAGCCGCTCGTCAACTCAGTGACCGGCGAGGAGGAGCGGCTCGAGCGGGTCCTGCCGCTGATCAAGAAGTACGGCGCGGCGGTCGTGGCGATCTCGAACGATGACACCGGCATCTCCGAGGACCCCGACGTCCGTTTCGAGGTCGCGCGCAGGATCGTCGAGCGCGCCGCCGACCACGGCATCCCGCGCGAGGACGTGATCGTCGACCCGCTGGTCATGCCGATCGGCGCGATGCAGACGGCCGGGCAGCAGGTGTTCCGGCCCCTGCGGCGACTTCGCGAGGAGCTCGGCGTGAACTCGACCTGCGGAGCGTCGAACGTGAGCTTCGGCATGCCCGATCGCGAGCGAATCAACGCCGCGTTCCTGCCGATGGCCATCGCGTCAGGGCTGACGAGCGCGATCACGAACCCGCTCGCCGCCGAGGTGAAGGGCGCGATCATGGCCGCGGATGTCCTGATGGGCAACGACCGCGACGCGACGCGCTGGATCCGGGCCCATCGCGAGGGGGCTGCGCTGCCGGCGGTCGCGGCCAGCGTGGCCGCTCCCCTCGTGGTGGCGACCCTCAGCGTCATCGAGGGCGGCGGGCAGGCGGTGGCGGAGCGACCCGCCGGGAATCGGCCCCGG
>CAYXVP010000205.1:0-4278 GCA_964468305.1 uncultured Anaerolinea sp.
CCCGATCGGCCGTTGCTCCAGATCGCGTTCCCCCGGCTGACCTACGCCGAGGCGCTGGACCGCTATGGCTCGGACAAGCCCGACCTGCGGTTCGGCATGGAGCTCGTGAAGCTCGCCCCCGAGCTGACCGACGCCGGTGGTGCGCCGACCTCCGGCTTCCGTGTGTTCGACGAGGCGCTCGCGGCGGGCGGCGTGGTGAAGGCCATCGTCGCCCCCGGTCTGGGCGAGGCGTCGCGCCGCGAGATCGACGAGCTGACCGAGGCGGCGCGGCGCCTCGGTGCCGCGGGGCTCGCCCACCTCGCCGTCGAGTCGGTGGGCTCGATCAAGGGCCCGATCGTCAAGTTCCTCGGCGACGACCGGGCGGAGCAGCTGGCGACGGCGGCGGGCGCCAGCCCGGGCGACCTCGTGCTCATCGTCGCTGATACGGAACGAGTCGCGAACGAGGTGCTCGGCAAGCTCCGGGCAGAGCTGGGAACGCGGCTTGGGCTCGTCGCGGAGGACGTCCCCTCCTACGCCTGGATCACCCGCTTCCCGATGTACGAGTGGGATGCCGACAACGAGCGCTGGCACGCGACGCACAACCCGTTCTCGGGGGTCC
Source organism: uncultured Anaerolinea sp. (assembly GCA_964468305.1). Classification (GTDB taxonomy): domain Bacteria; phylum Chloroflexota; class Limnocylindria; order Limnocylindrales; family CSP1-4; genus UBA5189. Next base: position 599 of record CAYXVP010000205.1, read on the forward strand.
TGCCGGAGGACGAGCCGCTCCTCGTGACCGCATCCGGCGATCCCTACCGGCCCTCGCCTCGCGACCCAGCCGGCAAGGCTCGGGCGATGCAGTACGACATCGTGCTCAACGGTTGGGAGCTCGGCGGCGGCTCGGTGCGCATCTGGCGGCGCGACCTGCTGGAGCGCTCGTTCGCGCTCCAGGGCCAGTCGGCCGAGGCGATGCGCGAAAAGTTCGGCGCCATCCTTGACGCATTCGAGTACGGGGCGCCGCCGCATGGCGGGATCGCCATCGGGATCGACCGCTGGGCTGCGCTGCTCTCGAACCAGACCAACATCCGCGAGGTCATGGCCTTTCCCAAGACCCAGTCCGGCAGCGACCTCATGCTCGAGGCGCCGTCGGCGCCGGAGCCCGAGCAGCTCGCCGAGCTCGGCTTGCGGTTCGTGGGCGTGAAACCAGGGGTCGACGATCCGAACGGCTGACGAGCCGCTCCGGGGATCTCCGAGGTCCGAGGCGGAGGTCTCCGACGCCATCGGCCCGAGGACTCGCCTGACCGACGCCTCCACCGCCCTGGGTTTCCTGGAGCCCATCGCCCGACGGCCTCGGCTGGCTGCCCTCGTCGGAGCGATGTTCATCGCCTTCTCGGGCATCTTCTACCGGTTCGCCCATGTCACGCCCGAGACGGCGACCGCCTTCCGGTGCTTGTACGGCCTGCCGATCCTCGCCCTCGTCGGCTGGCTCGAGCGCCGCCGCTACGGGCCGCTGCCGTCGCGAAGCGTGTGGCTGGCGATCATCGCCGGCGTGTTCTTCGCGGGCGACCTCCTGACGTGGCACCACGCCGTCGACCAGGTCGGGGCGGGTCTGGCCACCGTGCTCGGCAACATGCAGGTCATCGTCGTGGCGCTGGTGGCCTGGGTCGTCTTCGGTGAGCGGCCGTCCCGGAGCGTGCTGTACGGCCTGCCCCTGGTCCTCGCGGGCGTGGTCCTCATCTCGGGCGTCGTGGGCGCCGGCGCGTATGGGCCGAACCCGGCGCTCGGGACGGTCCTGGGCGTCGTGACCGCTCTCTCCTACGCGGGCTACCTGCTGGTGATCCGGCGCGGTTCGAACGACCTGCGCCGCCCGGCCGGCCCGGTCGCGATCTCGACCGCGTCCACGGCCCTGGTCGCGATCGTCTACGGCGCCGCGGTCGGCCAGCTCGATCCCGTCCCTTCCTTACCCAGCCACGACTGGCTCATCGCCGTGGGCATCACCTCCCAGTCGATCGGCTATCTGATCATCTCGATCTCGCTACCCCGCCTCCCCGCCGCGCTGACCTCGATCATCCTGCTCGCTCAGCCGGTCGCGACGGTCGTGCTCGCCCGCGCCCTGCTCGATGAGGAGCCGTCCGCGGCGCAGCTGCTGGGCGTCGCGCTCGTGATCGGCGGTATCGCGGTCGCGACCGTGCCCGTCGGCCGGCTCCGGGATCGGGCACGGGCGGCGCTCGCGTAGCACAGCGAGCGTGGCGCTCGCCGAGGGCCGTCAGCCGGTCTGGTCCGGGTCGTCCGCGGTGGCCTGGTCGTACGGGGCGAGGGACGGTCCCTCGAGCGGGCTTTCGTCGTCATCGTCAGCGAGCGCGGCGCCCCATTCGTGCGTGTGCGGCGCCGCGGGTTCCGTGGGGCCGGAGTAAGGCGGCAGCTGGTCCAGCGGGATCGACCCGTCGTGGGTCGTCCCGGGATCGCCGAGCGCCAGCGAGCGGGCGGGCGCCCCCGCGGCGATCACGTCGGCGACGATGGCGTCGGGGAAGCGGTCGGGCGCCACGGCCTCGAGCTTCGCCACGTGGGCCGTCGGGATCAGGACCGGCCAGCCGTCCTCGCCGTCGAAGCTCGGCCGCAGGAGTGTGCGCCGGTCGACCCCGTGCGCCTCGATCATCGAGGTCACGGTCTCGGGGCTCACCCAGCCCATCCGGGCAGGCCAGACGAACGCGGCATCGACCCCGCGGACCGTCTCGCGAGCGACCTGGATCCCGCGCCGGATCTGCGTCACCGGCGCGCCATCCGGTTGGGGCACCGGCTCCGCGAGCGTCACCGCGGCGCCAGCGAGGGCCGCCGCGATCGCCCCATCCGGATCGAACGAGACGACGACGACCGGGAGAGCCCCGCCCGACCACGCCGAGTCGACGATCCGGCGAACGCGCGGGACGCCGTCGGCATCGGCGAGGGCCGATTCCGGGCTCGCGGCGAGGATCACGGCGGCGACGGTCATCCCGCCCGATCGTAGCAGCGGGCCTCGCGCGGCCATTGCGTGACACAATCCGCCGGCCCATGGCCGACGACGTTCCATTGCGGGCGCCGCTCGACGAGTCAGGCGCCCCGCCCGACGCTTCCGGGACGGCCGTCCGCGAGCAGCTCCGGAATCTCGCCATCGTGGCCCATGTCGACCACGGCAAGACCACGCTCGTCGACGCGCTGCTGCGCCAGACCGGGGCGTTCCGGGCGAACGAGCAGCTGGTCGACCGCGTGCTCGACTCGGGCGATCTCGAGCGCGAGAAGGGGATCACCATCCTCGCCAAGCAGACGACCATCGCCTACGACGGCGTGCGGCTGAACGTCGTGGACACGCCCGGGCACGCCGATTTCGGGGGTGAGGTCGAGCGGTCGCTGCTGATGGTCGACAGCGTGCTGCTCCTCGTCGACGCCGCCGAGGGACCGCTGCCCCAGACCCGCTACGTCCTCCAGAAGGCGATGGCACGGCGCCTCCCGGTCGTGGTCGCGCTGAACAAGATCGATCGGGGCGACGCCCGCCCGGCCGAGGTCCTCGATTCGGTCTACGAGCTGTTCATCGACCTCGGCGCGAACGACGACCAGATCGACTTCCCGATCGTGTACACGAACGCCAAAGCGGGCACGGCGACGACCGACCTCGCACACCCTGGCACCGACCTGCGACCGCTGCTCGACATCCTCGTCGGCGTCACGCCCGCGCCGCGCTACCTGCCTGGGCATCCGCTCCAGCTGCTCGTCACCAACCTGAGCGCGAACGACTATGTCGGCCGGATGGCCGTCGGGCGGATCCGCAACGGGACGATCCGCATTGGCCAGCGCATCGCCGTAGTGCGGGAGGAGGCCGACAATACGGCCGGTTCGATCGAGCCCGGCCGGGTCGTCACGCTGGCTGGATCCGTCACGGCGCTGCAGACGGCCCACGGCATCGAGCGCGTCGACATCGAGGAGGCCGGGCCCGGCGACATCGTTTCCGTCGCGGGGCTACCCGACGTGACCATCGGCGACACGATCACCGATCCCGCGGACCCGCGGCCGCTGCCACGCCTCGACGTGGACGCGCCGACGTTGCGCATGACGTTCGGCGTCAACACCTCGCCGCTCGCCGGGCGGGACGGTCGCTACGTGACGTCGCGCCAGATCAAGGCGCGCCTGGATCGGGAGATCCTCGGCAACGTCTCGATCGAGGTCTATCCGACGAGCTCGGGCGACACCTTCGAGGTCCGCGGGCGCGGCGAGCTCCAGCTCGCGGTCCTCATCGAGCAGATGCGACGCGAGGGCTACGAGCTGACCGCCTCGCGCCCGGAGGTGATCCTGCACGAGACGCCGGACGGCCTGGAGGAGCCCTACGAGCGGATCACCGTCGACATCCCGCCCGAGTACATCGGCGAGGTCCAGGCGGCGCTCGCCGGCCGGAAGGGGCGGCTCGAGCAGATGTCGACC
>CAYXVP010000206.1:0-4271 GCA_964468305.1 uncultured Anaerolinea sp.
CTGCTGCCGCCGCCTCGGCGTCGGCCGCGTACTTCGTGGCGTGGAACTGGTAGTGGTGCCCCGGCGTGAAGCCCGGGCCCGGCCAGTGCGCGGGGATGGCGCCGGCAATGACGGCCGTGGAGTAGTCGATCGGGCGCTGGTAGGTGTACGCCTGCTCACTCCGGGCCAGCTCGACGATCATCGCCCCGACGTCCTCGGTCGAGGCCATCTCGAAGGCAATCCGTGCCATGTCGAACGTCTGGGCGCGGATGTTGATCGCCGGCACGGTGAAGCCAGAGACCTCGCCGCGCGCGCGGGCCATGTACAGCTCGTGGATGCTCGCCGACCGCGCCCCGAGCTCCTGGGCCGCTTCCCAGACGATCCATTGGGCGACCTCGACGGTCTTCGGATCGTCGCTGAAGGCGGCGGTCCAGGCCAGATCGCGGATGCCGTCGGCGCGGAGTCGGGCGACGTCGTCGACGACGAACCGGCCCTCGTGCCAATCGACGATGGCGCTGAGGCGGGACAGGAGATCGGAGACGGAGCTCGCTACTTCGGGCATGCCGCCATTATCGGGCGGGCCGGGTTGCGGGCGCGCGGGACGCCCGGTGGGATGTCAGAACGGCTTGACGACCATCAGGAAGACGATGACCACGACCAGCCCCGACATCGCCATCCCGTACTGACGCGATCTGGCGACGCGCGCGAGGAGCTCGGGCGGCGGTCCACCCGGCGGCGGACCTCCTGCCGGAGGACCACCGGCTGGGGGCGTCGTCATCTCGATGAGCCGGCGGAGGTTCGGCAGGTTGAGCCCGATGGCGATATACAGCGCGATCGCATACAGCACGATGGCGGTGAGGAGCCACAGCCGACTGAGGAGCTCGGTGCCCTCGATGAGGACGAGGCCGAGACCGGTGATGCCTTGCAGCACCGCAAGCGGCACGATCAGTCGGTTGGCGATGACCGACGAGGCGCGCAGCGTGAAGTTCGCGTGCTGAGGTTCGCGGCCCGCGGCGGCGCCGAAGATCGCCAGGGCGAAGCCCGGGCCGAACGCAATGATCGCCCCCGCGATGTGCAGGAAGAGCAGCCAGGGCAACAGGCTCACGAAACCTTCTCCTTCATCGCCGATGCCCCCGAACCTTCGGCGAGGCTAGCACCAGCTCAGTGCGCCCGATGGTCCGCCGAGCCAGGACCCGCGTCGTGATGCGCGGAGTCCAGCTCCCCGATCGGCCCATGCGCGCCGCCGTATCGGACCCGATAGCCGGCGACGAGTCGCTGCACCTCGTCGAGCTTCGTGACGCCGGCCTTCGCGAGGCCGGCGAGGTCGTCGCGCCGATGGTGGAGGTCGGCCTCGAGGTCGCCCGCCCGACGCCCGAGCCGGGTGGCGATTTCGGGCAGCACGCCCCACTCGAAGTGCTCGTATCGACCGAGGCGATCGTCCCAGGTCGCGAGGACCGCGGGGTCGAGGCGCTGGGCGTGTCCGTGCGCGTCGCGCGCCAACGGCCGGACGTAATGCGCGGCGGTCACCCGCAGACGCCCTCGTCGTGACGCCCCTGGCGCCTCCCCGAGCACCAGGACACAGCCGAGGAAGGTCAGCTGGTCCGGCGTGAGCGGCAGCGGGCCCGCGCCGAGTCGCTCGCGCAGCTCCCCGAGCGACGTCGCTTCGACGACACCTCCCGCCCGGCGGCCGCGGATCAGGCTGCTCGCCCCGGCCGCGGTCAGTGGCGCGAGCAGCGACTCGGCGCGCTCGTCCGCGTGCACCGACGCGAGCACGCCCGCCAGCAGCTGGGCGCCGGCGCCGGCCCGGCCCTCCGGTGCCGCCACGACGAGCGGGATCCGGCCCTCGACGAGCAGCCACACCAGCGCCCCCAACTCGGCGTCGAGGACGCCCTGCGCGATCAGCGCGACGCTCGACGGTGCGTCGGCGACGGCGCTCGACGCTTCGGCGGACACTCCGGGAGCCTAGCCGAAGGTGCGACCGCGCCGGGTCCGGCCTCGATCCGCCATCCCGCGAGATCAGTTTGACACCGGCCAGCGACGGACCCTAGACTCCGGCGGCCGGCGCCCGTGGCGCCCGGCTACCGTTACCGGAGGTTTGTGGAATGACGAGCTACATGCTCACCAGGCGACTGGTCGCGCCTTTCGGCGCGTCCGGACGCGGGAGATCTGTGCCCACCTCGAGGTAGCGGGCGGGCGGCAAGGCCGCCCATCATGCAGGAACCACGAACCGTGGGCCGGATCGGGCCCACGGTTTTTCGTTTGTCCCGGGCTGCACACGGGACCGGCGAACGAGCCGCGAGCCACCCCGCCACTGCCGGGTCGGCGACGCGGCTCTCTTCATGCCCAAACCACCTCGCAACCAAGGGAACCAGCGATGACGAGCACGACGCTCCAACAACCGAAGATGGCGCAGGACCGGTCGTTCGATCCAGCGCGACTGTCCGTCCCGGGTATTGCACCGAACCGCAATGGCGGCGTCGGTGATCGTTCGCGGGGCGTGCCCGCGCTGCTCGTCGATCGGGTGACCAAGCGCTTCCACGTCGCCCGCAAGAAGCGACCCGTAGTCGCGATCGCCGAGGTCTCGCTCCGGTTGGAGCGCGGCGGGACGGTCGGGATCCTGGGCGCCAACGGCTCGGGCAAGTCGACGCTGATCCGGCTCGTCTCGGGCCTGCTCACGCTCGACGAGGGCAGGGTCGAGATCTTCGGGCTCGACATCGCCCGCGACGAGATGGCGGTCAAGCGGCTCATCAACCGGGTGAGCGTCGACGCCGCCTTCTTCAAGAAGCTCAGCCCGATGGAGAACCTGCTCTTCGCGGCGAGGCTGTACGGCGTCGACGCGAAGGTCGCGAGGCGGAACGCGGTGCTCATCACCGAGCGCCTCGGGATCGCCGAGCGGCGGCTCGGCCGGCCGGTCGAGCAGCTGAGCCGGGGCATGCAGCAGAAGATCGCGATCGCGCGAGCCCTGCTGACGAGCCCGGCGCTGCTGCTCCTCGACGAGCCGACCACGGGTCTCGACCCGCGCTCGAAGCTCGACGTGCAGACGTTCATCGAGGAGATCCGGCGCAGCCACGACGCCTCGATCGTGCTGACGACCCATGACCTCGACGAGGCCGAGCGGCTGAGCGACGACATCGTCGTCCTGAACGACGGCCGGGTCGTCGCCCAGGGGACGCCAGAGGAGCTGAAGCGGCTCGTCGCGGATCGCTTCGGCGAGGCACCGACGATGCACAACGTGTTCATGACCTACACGGGCCGCTCCCTCGACGAGGACGTCGAGGAAGACGAGTCCAACGACGAATGAAGCAAACAAGACGTCCGCTCAGCCGGTGGCTGCGCAAGGCGGAGGCGAGGACCGGAGTAAGCGCACTTGAAACGTGCGCGAGCGAGGACCGCAGCCGACAACGCGGCGCAGGCGACGGATCAGCGGACGTGAGAGGAGGTGAGGCCAGATGTTGATCAACCGATTGGCTTACGAGCTGGCGCAGGACCGGCGCGAGCGCGAGATCGCCGAGGCGATCGAGCAGCGACGGATCCGAGCGAATCAGCCCGAGATCCACCCGGTTCGTCGCGCCGTCGGGCGCTCGATCATTGCGATCGGCGCACGACTGGCGGGCGAGCCCCAGCCCAGGCTGGCTCGGTCCCGATGAGGGCCGAGCCAGCCCTCAACCCGAGGGTTCCCACCATGACCGCAATGGCCCACGAGCTGCGGGCCTCCTACGCCTTCATCGAGCGCAACTTCTTCCTGTCCCGGCGCTACTGGGGCTGGGAGATCGCGTTCCTCGTGTACTCCGCCGCCGGTGCTCTGTCGATCGCGCTGATCGGCGCGCAGGCCGGCGACCCGCGCCTGCTCCTCACCCTCCTCGTCGGCGCGATCTTCTGGAACTACCTGTCGGTCGTGTTCAGCTGGATCGCCGAGACGATCCAGATCGAGCGCTGGGAGGGGACGCTCGAGTACACGATGATGGCTCCGATCCGGCGCAGCACCCACCTCCTCGGGGCTGTGGCCTACGCCATGATCTTCGGCCTGGTCCACACGGCCGCGATCCTCGTCGCCGTGCTCCTGTTCTTCCCGAACCTGTCGTACGCGCACGCGAACTTCGGGACCGTGGCCGGGTTCATGGTCCTGGGCTCGTTCAGCTTCGTCGGCCTCGCGATGACCGTGGCCATCCTGCCGCTGCTCTTCGTCGAGCGGGGCGGGCAGATGGCGTTCACGATGACGTCGGTCCTGCTGCTCCTCACGGGGGTCTACTACTCGATCGACATCCTGCCCGGTTGGATGCAAGTCATCTCGC
>CAYXVP010000207.1:0-4229 GCA_964468305.1 uncultured Anaerolinea sp.
GCCCTACCGCGCTGCCGGCCGCGCGAAATCGAAACGGCCCCGCGGTTCGCCGCGGGGCCGCTTTGCGCCGGTGACGGGAGTCAGGCCGGGACCGCCGCGGCCACCCCCTCGACGAGGCTCTTCAGCCCCGAGACGATGTAGATCATCCCGTTGGCGAAATCCTCGGCCTGCTTCGTGCGGGCCTTCAGGCCGATCGTGGTGACGGTCAGTTTCGTGCTGTTTTCGTCGGCCTGGATCTGCCAGACCTGGCGGACCGCGCCCGCGGCCTCCGCCTCCGGATCCCAACGCGGGTGGAAGGTCATCTCGAGGCGGGTGGGCGGATCGATGGCGAGCACTTCGCCGTCGGCCGCCACGCTGCCGTCCGGATAGTCGTACCGGATGTGCGAGCCGACGCTCCAGTCCGAGATGACGCGGGTGCCGTAGTAGTAGCGGACGGTCTCGTCGCCATCGGTGATCGCCTGCCAGATGCGCTCGGGCGAGGCATTGAGGTAGATCGCGTAGACGTGGTCGGGTGCGTCGATCGAGACGGCCATGGGTGCCTCCAGGTGCCCTTTGAGGGCGCTCATCGCGCCCACGACGGGCGCCGCGTACTTGCTGATCCAACGGTCGTGGATGAGCCGGATCGGGACGGGGTTGAGGAAGTGGCGCTTCTCACGCCCCTCCTTCCGCGTCGAGATCAGCCCGGCCGATTCCAGGACGTCCAGGTGCCGCATGACGCCGAACCTGGTCATCTCCGGCAGGTGGAGCGTGAGCTCGCCGAGCGTTTGGCCGTCGCGCTCGAAGAGCCGATCGAGGAGCAGGCGTCGGCTCGGGTCGGCCAGCGCCCGGAACGCCGGAGCCGTCGAGTCATCCACCATGCCTGGAGATTATGTGACTAGATAGTCACATGTCAAGCGGCAGTCTAGGGCCGGCGTCGAAGGACCACGAGATAGGTGAGGGCAATAGCCAGCAGGCCGGCTGCGCCTTCGAAGAGGGCCAGCCTGTTGGACGCCCAGGGGTAGGCGTCCGCGGGAACGATACGAATCACGATCGACAGGCCCGAGCCGGTCGCGCCCGAGGGGTCGCCGTAGCTGAGCTGGTCGACGGCTGCGCCATACCGCACGTATGCCTCGTCCCAGGTGATGATCTCGCCCTCGGGCGTCTGGATGAACGTGTCGAGGATCCTTGCACCGCTCACGTCGGCACTCGAAGGGACGAATGTGGCATCGCCACGCAACAGGACGTCGTTGAGGCCCGCGATGCCGACCAACACGCCGATGACCACGGCGCCACTCACCAGCAGCGCAGGCAGGACGCGCCCGATCACCGCTCCGACGAGGAGACCGGTGCCCAGCACGACCAGGCCGACGCCGACGATCGGCACGCCGCGCAGCCCGAACCCCTCGAAATTTCGCGCGGCGTCGACGGATGGGTCCTTGAGGCTCTGGAGGACGTCGGCGAGGCCTCCACCGATCAGGCTCGCGATCACCGTGATGAGCAGCGCCGGGAGCAGACGAGTCGACAGCCAGCGCGTCCTCGACGGCGACATCGACCAGGCGAAAACGATGGTTCGCTGGTCGATCTCCTTGCCGATGAGTCCGAGGCCCAAGAGGAGAGCGGCGATCGACGGGAAGGCGAGCCCCGCCATGGCAGCAGGCAGCTGCCAGGTCCCCAGCGTGTTGAAGTACTGGTCCACCGCCCTTGCGTAGTCGAGACAGGAGTCGGGCCGCTCGGGGCGGAAGCAGACGTTCGGGATGCCGAGCGCCATGAGCCGTACCGCGGTGCCGCCGGCCAGTGCCACCCCGATCGCCGCGATCATGAGCAGGGCCCCGAGCTCGAACCGATATGGCCGCATCGACGGCCACCAGGTCCTCACGCGGCGACCCCCCGAGTCACAGCGACCGCCAGGCGCGCGTCGGCGCGCGCCGACGCGAGATAGCCGAGGACGACCTCCTCGAGGAGCGGCTCCCGCCCGATCTCGAAGGCCGGTCGATTGACGAGCAGGTGCTCGCCCGAGCGCCCCGGATAGGCGCTCACCGCGTCCAACCCATCGACCGCGGACGGGTCCTCCACGACTCGATGGGCCGCGATGGCATGGGCCACGGTGTCGTTGAACAGGACGCGTCCCTCCCCGAGAACGAGGAGGCGCGTCGCGGTGGTCTCGATCTCCGAGATCACATGCGACGACAGAACGACGCTCACATCCCCGCCGCGCACGGACTCGCCGACGATGCGCAGGAAGCCCCGTCGGGCCAGCGGGTCGAGGTTGGCGAGGGGTTCGTCGAGGAGGAGCAGGGGCGCGCGGGTCCCGAGCGCGACCGCGAGGCTGACCTGCGCCTGCTCGCCGCCAGACAGGTTGCCGACCCGTGCGTCCGTTGGGATATCGAGCGCCGCGACCCGATCGCGGGCATGCCCCTGATCGAATCCCGGTCGCATCGCGGCCGCAAGCGCAACGTGCTCATCGACCGAAAGGTCCCGATACAGCGAGGGCACCTGGGGCACGTAGCCGATCGACGCGACCGCCCCGGTGCGGTCGCGAACAGGGTCGATCCCGTTCACCTCGAGGCGACCGGAAGTCGGGCGCTCGAAGCCGATGCACAGCTTCAGCAGCGTCGACTTGCCCGCCCCATTCGGCCCGACGAGCGCCGTCACGCCACCGTCCGGGATCTCGAGCGAGGTTGGCTGAAGGGCACTGCGGCGCCCGTAGCGCTTCTCGAGCTCGAAGGTCCGGATCATCGCCCTGATCTTCGCTGCCCGACGCAAGCGCCGTCGGGTGCGTGGCTAGACTCGGGCGGTGACCTACGACGAGCTCGTCACAATCGCGCAGCGGTTGGAAGGCCGGACCCTCGAGACCGTAACTGGTAGGCGGTTCAAGGTTGGGCTCTCGCCCCGGGAGCTGTTCTTCACGCCTGAGTCGAGCGGCTACGGCCAGAGCGACGGACGCCGCGCTCATGAGCGATTCGTCGAGCGCTACAACGAGACCGGCAGCCTCCGGCCGAGCGACTACGCCAAGGTGTCGCGCAATGCTTCGTACCTGATCCCACTCCTGATCGCGGCCGGCGCTGCGCGGACCACGGGCCCTCAAGCATGACCGACCGGGTCGGGTTCGTCGGCCTCGGGACGATGGGCGTGGCGATGGCCGCCAACGCCCGACGAGCCGGCTTCGAGGTGAGCGCCTGGAACCGGACGCCGGGCCGGGCAGGGGACCTGCCGGACCTGGGCGTCGCCATCCTGGAGAGCCCGGCTGGGGTCGCGGCCGCGAGCGACATCGTGATCACGATGGTTTCCGACACGCCCGACGTCGAGGCGGTCCTGTTCGGCCCGAAGGGTGTCGCCGAGGGAGCGAAGGCGGGATCGCTCGTCGTCGACATGTCCACGATCGCACCGACGCCCACTCGTGATTTCGCCGCACGACTCGCCAAGCAGCACGTCCACCTGCTCGACGCGCCCGTCTCGGGTGGGAGCGAGGGCGCGAAGAAGGGCACCCTGTCGATCTTCGTTGGGGGCGACGCGGCCGACCTGGATCGAGCGCGACCAGTCCTCCAGAGTCTCGGCACGACCATCACCCACGTCGGCCCCATCGGTGCCGGCCAGGCGGTCAAGGCCGTCAACCAGGTGATCCTCGCCGGGACCTACCTCGGCGTCGCCGAGGGCATTGTGCTCGCCCTCAAGGCCGGCCTCGACGTCGACCAGGTCGTCGCCGCGCTCTCAGGGGGCGCCGCGCAGTCGTGGGTGCTCACCAACCGCAGCGGGCGGATGAGGGACAACGCCTACCCGCTCGGGTTCAAGGTCGCGCTGCACCGCAAGGATCTGGGCATCGCCTTGGGCATGGCCCGCGAGCTGGGCGCGTCGCTGCCCGTCAGCGCGCTGGCCGAGGCCATCGAGGCGGGCCTGATCGGCCAGGGCCACGCCGACGACGACATGTCCGCGGTCGCCCGCGCGATCCGCGGGCTTTCGGGTCTGGAGAGCTAGCGGAAATCCGACCTCAGACTGCCGCCTCGACTCCCTGGCTCAAGCCGACGAGCAGCAGCGGACGTCCGATTCGGCCGTCGTAGCGCGGCCGGAACCGCTCCCGATTGTACATTGCGTCGACGTCGACCCGGCGGGGGGTGCCGTCGGACAAGAGCAGCGACGTCTCGGCGTACTTGCCATCGCGGATGGCGACCATTCGACCGACCTGCCCCTCGATGAGCAGGTCCATCGCGACATTCGCGAACGTCGTCGCGACGATCTGGTCGAGCGCGTCCGGC
>CAYXVP010000208.1:0-3611 GCA_964468305.1 uncultured Anaerolinea sp.
GAACCTTCAATCCCCTGATCCAGAGTCAGGTGCCTTACCGTTTGGCCACTCGCCAGCGGCGCGGCGGCATTCTACCCCCGGCCTCTCCCTCGGTCGAGAAGGCGGACCGGCGCGCTAATGCAGGGCCGCGGCGGCGATTGCGTGGGCCATCTCGGTGTCCCAGAGCACGACCGTGTGGTAGCCCTCCATGACCGAGCCCGCCATATCGGCCGGGATCGGGAAGTCCCGCATCCCTTCCGTGGCCTTCAACGGCCCGAGGTCGAGGAGCTTCGACCGATCGACGTCCGAAGACTTGGTGACATTCGCGTTCGCCACGAGCACGAGGTCGACGTGCTGGATCGAAGAGATCTTGAACCCCTCGAGCGTGACCTCGTAGGCGCCCGTCGGAAGCACGATCAGCTGCGCCTGGCCGCTCGCGATGCCGTCGACGTTGTGGAATGTGCCGGCGCCCATGAGGGCCGTCGTCGGTTGCGGCGCCGTCGTCTGCTGGGCAGCCGTTGTGGGCCCGGCGGTTGGGGCCGTCGTCGCGCCTGCCCCCTGGGCGCACGCCGCCACCGCGAAGACGAGCGCGAGCGACAGTGCGATGGCTGGGTCTCGGTGCCGGTCCATTGCTATTACCTCGCGCGGATTCCGAAGGGTCAAGCGTCGTCGACGCAGATGACGGTCGGATGACGGCTCCCTCCCGCGCCCCTGGCAGGAAAAATGCGGCTCTAGGGATCACGTTCCGATTAGCTATACTCGATCGCCAACCTTGGAGGAAGTTGCTAGGCATGACTATGACCAGCGGCGAAGCCCATGCGCTCCGTGTCGGAGTCGCCGCCGAGATGCTCCAGGTCTCTGTCGAGACGCTACGGCGATGGGAGTCCGAGGGTCGGCTCAGGATGGCCCGCTCCACGGGCGGGCAGCGCCTCGTGCCCATCACGGAGGTCACCCGCCTGCTGGCCGAGAGGCGCGCCCAGGCGCTCGACCGACCGATCGTCGCAGGCTCGGCGCGGAACCGCTTCCCGGGCATCGTGACCCGCGTCGAGAAGGATCGAGTCGCGGCCGTCGTCGAGGTGATCGCCGGCCCGCATCGCATCGTCAGCCTGATGACTGCCGAGGCCGTCGAAGAGATGGGTCTCCAGGCCGGGGACAAGGCGGTCTGCGTCGTGAAGGCCACCAACGTGATCGTTGAGCTACCGCAGCGGAAGGAGACGCGTGCGTGATCCGCAGGCGGCTCGGCACGCTCGTCACCGCGCTTACGATCGCTGCGTGTGGTGGGCCGGCCGCGCCGCCGCAACCGACCGCAGCGCCGCCGACGGTCGTGCCGACGGCCAGCGCAACACCCGTCACGCTGAACATCCTCGGCGCGGCATCGCTCAAGGGCGTCCTCGACAAGGTGAAGACCGCCTATGAGGCAGCGACGCCCGGCGTGAGCCTGACGATCTCGACGGACTCGTCGTCGGCCCTTGAGACGAAGATCGAGCAGGGCGCACCCGCCGACGTCTTCCTCTCCGCCGACACGAAGAACCCCGACAAGCTCGTCAGCGGCGGCTTCGCGACAGGGACGCCCGTCGTGTTCGCGGGCAACGAGCTCACGATCATCGTCCCGTCCGACAACCCGGCGAAGATTGCCACCCCGGCCGACATGGCAAAGACGGGCACCAAGGTCATCGCCGCTGGGGACGCGGTGCCGATCACGAAGTACGCGCTTCAGCTCGTGGCGAATCTCGCCAAGGAGACCGGCTACCCGGCTGGCTTCGCGGCCGCCTACGCCGCGAACGTCGTCTCCAAGGAGGAAAACGTCAAGGCCGTCGTGAGTAAGATCGAGCTCGGCGACGGCGATGCGGCGATCGTGTACGTGACCGACGCGAAGGCCTCCACGAACATCGCCACGATCGCCATCCCGCCGACGGCCAACGTACCCGCGACCTACGCGGGCATCGTGGTCAAGGCAACGGCGAACGCCGCGGCAGCCCAGGCATTCATGACCTGGTTCGCCGGGCCGGACGGCGAAGCGATCCTCGCCGGCTTCGGGTTCCTGCAGCCGTCAAGTTGATCGAATCCACCCAACGGCCGGTGGTGACCAGGGGCGCCATCCGCCCTGCTCGGGCGAGGGCGCGCGACACGGTCGGCGAGCGATCGCTGCGCGGCGTCGCCGGCCTGTTTGCGCTGTTCCTGGCGCTGCCTGTCGTGACGCTCGTCGGGCGGAGCTTGCTCGCGGGCGCCCTCGCCGCGGTGGCCGGCTCCTCGGGCGTCCTCGCGGCACTCGGCCTGAGCCTCGCGACCACGGCGATCAGCCTGCTGCTGACGATCGCCATCGGACTGCCCCTCGCCTTCGTTCTCGCTCGGCGGGCCTTTCGCGGGAAGTGGCTCGTGGAGGCGATCGTCGACCTGCCGATCGTGCTGCCGCCGTCGGTCGCCGGCCTGGCGCTGCTGCTGGTCTTCGGCCGGCGTGGCCTCCTGGGCTCCTCACTGGCCGGCGCGGGCGTCGAGATCGCGTTCACGACAGCCGCCGTTGTCATCGCCCAGACCTTCGTGTCCGCGCCGTTCTTCATTCGTTCCGCCCGGGCCGGGATCGCCGGCGTCGACGGTGATCTCGAGGACGCCGCGCGGGTGGACGGAGCGTCGGAGCTGCGGCTGTTCCGGGACATCACCGTGCCTCTCGCCGCGCCGGCACTCGCAGCCGGCCTCGTGATGACATGGGCGCGGGCGCTCGGTGAGTTCGGGGCCACGATCATGTTCGCCGGCAACGTCGAGGGCCGGACGCAGACGCTGCCGCTCGTCGTCTACTCGCAGTTCCAGGCCGGCGACCTCGACGCGTCGATCGCCGCCGCGGCAATGCTCGTCATCGCCGCGCTCGGGGTCCTCATCGCCGTTCGCGCGTTTCACTGGGGCCGCGCGCTGGACGTCCGAGGACTCGGCTAGCGTCTGCGCCGGCCAGCGCAATACGATCTTCGCCAGGCCGGACCCGGCTCGCGGGCCGCGCCAAATGGAGGTGAGTGCCGTGCTCGGAGAGTTCCGCGGGTTCCTGCTCAAGACCAACGCGCTGGCATTGGCGATCGGCGTCATTATCGGTGGCGCGGTCGGCACCGTGGTGAGCTCGCTGGTTAACGACATCATCATGCCGCCGATCGGCGTGGTCCTCGGTGGTGTGGACTTCAGCAATCTCGTGATCAAGCTCAAGGACGCGACGGTCGACGCGGCGGGCAAGCCCGTGCCTGAGGTCGATATCCGCTACGGCACCTTCATCAACGCGATCATCGCCTTCGTCGTCATCGCCTTCGTGGTCTGGCAGCTCTCGAAGATGTTCATCAAGGAAGCGCCCGCGGCCGAGGTCAAGACCTGCCCCTTCTGCAAGGAGCCGAACGCGCCCGACGCCACGAAATGCAAGGCCTGTACGAGCGCCATCTGAGCTGACGTCCGCACGGGGCGCCGGTGCTACGATCCGGCGACCGGTACGGGTGACACGTACGGGGTCCGTCCACGGCGCGACCCGCTCGCGCCGAGATGCAAGGGCCCGCGATGGCATCGCCGCCGGGAGGAGACGGCCATGGCCACCGTGACGTTCGACCACGTGTGGAAGCGCTTCGGCGAGTTCAACGCCGTGAAGGATCTCAACCTCGAGATCG
>CAYXVP010000208.1:3621-4206 GCA_964468305.1 uncultured Anaerolinea sp.
CCTGTTCTTCCTGTTCCTGCAACGCTATCTCGTCACCGGCCTCACCGCCGGCGCGGTCAAAGGATAAAAGATGGCTTCCGTCACGCTGCAAAACGTCGAGAAGGATTACGGGGCGCTGCGCATCCTGCACGGTGTCGATCTCGAGATCGCCGACGGCGAGTTCATGGTCCTGGTGGGCCCGTCCGGCTGCGGCAAGACGACCAGCCTGCGCATGATCGCCGGCCTCGAGGAGGTCTCCGACGGTGACCTGAAGATCGGCGACCGCGTCGTCAACGACGTCGCGCCCAAGGATCGCGACATCGCGATGGTCTTCCAGAGCTACGCGCTCTACCCGCACATGTCGATCTACGACAACATGGCCTTCGGGCTGAAGCTGCGCAAGGTGCCCAAGGCGCAGATCGACCAGCGGGTCAAGGAAGCCGCCCGGATCCTGAACCTCGAGAACCTCCAGAAGAAGCCGCGCGAGCTCTCCGGCGGCCAGCGCCAGCGTGTCGCGCTCGGGCGGGCGATCGTGCGCGAGCCGGCGGTGTTCCTCATGGACGAGCCGCTGTCGAACCTCGACGCCAAGCTACGCGTCCAGACCCG
>CAYXVP010000209.1:0-4201 GCA_964468305.1 uncultured Anaerolinea sp.
ATGTACCTTATCTGCCCGTGTCCCGGCGTCACGGCGACGAAGCCCGGTAGCGCGACCTTTCCGTTCCCGGGCATCAAGGCCGACGTGGTCGACGGCCACGGCCAGTCCGTGCCGCTGGGCGGCGGCGGCTACCTCGTCCTGAAGCGCCCGTGGCCGTCGATGCTCCGCGGAATCTACGGCGACCCGGAGCGGTACAAGGCGACGTACTGGAGCCGCTTCCCGGGCATGTACTTCGCCGGCGATGGGGCGAAGCGCGACGAGGACGGCTACTTCTGGCTGCTCGGGCGCGTCGACGACGTGATGAACGTAGCCGGGCATCGGCTGTCGACGACCGAGATCGAGAGCGCGCTCGTCTCGCACCCGGCCGTCGCCGAGGCGGCCGTCGTCGGGGGTCCGGACCCGGTGACCGGCGAGGCGATCAACGCCTTCGTGATCCTGCGCAAGGGCAACGACCCGACTCCGGAGCTCGGCAAGGCGCTGCGCGACCACGTCGCCACCAAGATCAGCCCGATCGCCAAGCCCAAGTCGCTGATGTTCACCCCGGACCTGCCGAAAACCCGCTCCGGCAAGATCATGCGCCGGCTCCTGCGTGACATCGCCCAGGGCCGCGCCCTCGGCGACACGACGACCCTCGCCGACGCCGGCGTCGTCGAGCTGATCCGCGAGAACTCGGGCAAGGGCGAGGAGTAGCCCTCGCTCCAGGCCGCGCGACGAGCCTTCAGGCTCCGCGCGGCCTCATTTCGGCGCAGAGTGCCGCTCAGCGACCTCGCGAACTCGGATCAGCGGCGGATATGCGTGGAGTGGACGCAGCAGTGCCTGAATCTGTACCTCGGCGACGTCCGGCGACGTCCTGACGAGGTCCTGCGACCCTGACGCGGACAGTTGCCCTGGCAGCTCCTGACCGCGGCGGTGCTGGAGGGCGCCCGGGCGCCAGGCGAACTTGGGCGCGCGCCTCGGGCGACTAGGCCCCGGCGATCGCCTTCCGCCCAAACAGGCTCTTGAGCAGGCTGCCCGTCGCCTTCTGGTTCGGCGCTGGAGCGCCGGCGTAGGCCGCAACGAGGCGGTTCGCCAGGTGCTCGAAGTCCTGAGTCGCCTGGTGTCGCGGGAACTTCTCGATGAGCGTCATGCCCGAGTTGGCGGAGTGGACGAAGTGAAGTCCCGCGGAACGGATGTGGGCCACCGCCGGCAGCCCGACGGTCGACTCCATGTCAGCCACGGCGACGCCGCTGTTCGCGCGGTTGATGACCATCGCCAGCCGATCACGGACCCCGACTTCGACCGCGACCTCCTTGAGCTGGATCGCCGCCCGCATCGCGGGGAGGTCCGGCGTCACCGGGACGATGATCCGGTCGGCGATCGAGAAGATGGCGAGGTTGACCTCGCTGTACGACGGATGCATGTCGACGATGATCGCCTCGACCGCGTGGCGCGCCTCGGAGATCGCGTCGGCGACGCGCTCGGGCTTGAGCGTCGGGTGGTTGAGCGGGTTGTTCGACAGCGCCACGACCCTGATGCCCGAGCTGTGCACGGTCGCCAGGTCGATCAGCGTCTCGTGCGGGTAGCCGGCGTCCTCATCGATCCAGCTGTCGGCGGCGGACCGGCCGTTTGGCAGGCCGAGCGACAGACCGACGTGACCGGTCACCGTGTCGGCGTCGAGGAGCAGCACGTCCATGTGCTTGCGGATCTGGAGCACGGCCGCGAGGTTCGTCGCGATCGTGGTCTTGCCCACGCCGCCCTTCGGGTTGAAGACGGCGAAGACAGGCGCGGCTGGAGTCCACGCCGCGTCCACGCCGCCGCCGGAGAGGACGGCGTCGCTCGTCTGTGACGTCGGGACCTGGGCGCGGATGGCCATCGCCTCGATCCGCCAGCGGATGGCATCGGCGCTCGACGGCCGGAACACGATCTCGTCGGCATCGACGAGGCCCGCCTTGGCGAGACCATCGAGCTCGTCCTCGCTGGCCAGGAACATGACCGAGAGGTGACCGGCGCGCCCCTTGCGGGCCGTTTCGATGCGCGCCGCGGCGCCCTCGGGGTCGCCGGCGACGTCGATGACGGCGATGAGCGTCGTCGCCAGCGGAGAGAACGCCTCGGCGATGGACGCCCCCGGCGGGAGCTGGATCGTCTCGTAACCCGCCTCGACGAGGAGCGCGTTGAGCTCGGAGCGCTCGGGCTCGGCGAGCGAGATGGCGATGGTGGGCCGGGCGGGCTCGCCCGCACCGTACTGCCCGGCCATCAGGCGGCCGGTTCCTGGGCGACGACGGTCAGCCGATCGTCCAACGCCTCCGTGACCCGCGCCGAGAACGTGGTCAGGCCGGCGATGCCGTCCTGGAGGTCCGTCTCGGGGCTATGCACCACCGTGAAGATGAACACGCCGGGCTCGCCGGAAGAGACGCTCACGGAGCGGACGCCGGGGAGCTGCCCGAGCGCGCCCTTGAATGCAGAGATGCCGGCGACGCTCGTCAGGCCGTTGACGAAGAGGCGGGTGTTGGCGATGCCGGCTGCCTCGAATTCGGTCGTCGTGGGCGTGTGCAGCGTGCGGCGCGCGGCGGCGAGCACCGAGCTCGGCCAGACGTTGTCGGACCGGATCTCGAGGCCCTCGGTCGATGCGGCCTCCGCCTGGGCGGCGGCCTCTGCCTCGAGCCCGACCGGCGTTTCCGTCGTCGACTCGTCGGCGGCGCCGACTACGTCCTCGACGACCGGCTTGTCGTCGGCGGTCGCCTCGGCCTCGGTCGTGGGCGCGGCCTCGGGATCGCTCTCGCCGATGAGGACGTCCTCGCCAATCATGCCGTTCTGGCTGCCGGTGCCCCAGGCGACGTCATCCCATTCGCTCGTTGCGGCAGGCGGCGTCTCGTCGGGAATCTCGATGTCCTCGATGGTCAGGTCGGGCGGGTCGGGTGCCTGCCCGGCGAGCGCCGCCAGGCGCGCCGGGTCGTTTTCGGCGAGCAGCTGCTCGAAGAATCGATCCATCTCGGCTTCGTAGGCGTCGACTCGGCTCTGGACTTGCTCGACGAGCTTCTCCACATGCGCGCCATGCCGGTCGTTCTCCTCGATGGCATCGGCTCGCCGGGCCTCGATCCGCGTCTCCGTCTCCTGCCGGATTCGGGACATCTCGCCCTTGGACCAGTCACGAATCGAGGCGATGTCCTCGTCAACGCGCTTTCGGAGCGCGCTCGATTCCTCCGTCCCGCTGGTACGGATCGCCTCGACACGCGCGGTCGCCTCGGTCTGGAGGCGAGTGGTCGTCTCGGCGCGGCTCGCGACCGCGGCCTCGCGCATCGCCTTGACCAGCCCGGCAACGAGCGGGTTCGTGCGACCGACGGGAGGACCCGCCTGAGTCTTCGCGGAAGCATCCTTCGAGCTCTTCTGCGCGGCTGCCTCGGCCGCGTGGTCGGCTTCCCTCATCGACTCGAAGGCATCCTCGCGGGAACCCTCGGGCGCCGGCCAGGCGTGATCGGTCGTCGGCGCGGCCTCCGCGTTGTCGGTCGTGGCGCTCTCGGTGTTCAACATCGCGGCCTCTGCAGCTGTCCCGGGCACGTCGGGCGCATCCGGCGAAGCGTCCGTTGAGGCATCTGGCGTCGCTGCGTCGGCGTAGTGGAAGGGACCCTCGCCGATGTCGCCGCCGTCCCCGTCCCCGGGCTGGGCCTGCGTCGTCGATTCGGCGGAACCGGCCTCGGCCGTCGTCGCACCCGCACCCTCGTCGGTGCTGCGGTCGGCGGCCCATGGAAGGCGGAAGCCGCGTTTCTGCTGCCTCGACATCGCTCGGCATTCCCCCGGGGCGTGGTAGCCCGGCTCATTCCGGTGCCGGACGTACGGGATCGTGGCGGTGCAGTCGGATCTGGGGTAGTAGAACGGTGGTACCGCCAAGGAAGCCCGGAGGTACCGGGTTCACTGGAACGAACGCGCGCCCCGAGCTACGGCGGGCTAGCGACGGAGCCGTCCAAGGGCCGGGTTCGGCAGGCGGTCTACTCTTGATCCGTGCACGATCAGGCGAGGACCTTCGATGGCACTCCCGGGCTGCTCGACAGCCGCGGCCGCGCGCTGCGCGACCTCCGCATCTCGGTCACGGACCGCTGCAACTTCCGCTGCCCCTACTGCATGCCCGGCGAGGTCTTCGGGCGCGACTACCGGTTCCTCCCGCGCGAGGAGATCCTGACCTACGAGGAGATCCGGCGGCTGGCCGGGGTCTTCGTCGGGCTCGGTG
>CAYXVP010000210.1:0-478 GCA_964468305.1 uncultured Anaerolinea sp.
GGAGTCTGGTCTGCTACGAGACGTGGGTATTTGCCTACGCGATGCCGCCGTTCCTTTCCGGATTGCAATAGTGCGTATCGGCGTTGGCGAATACGGCGGTGTTGAACCCGTTTGGCATGACGGGGGCATTCGGGTCGCCGCAGCCGGCGCTCGGCTGACCCGTGCGCGAGGGATTGCCCGCGAGGACGATGGTCGCGGACAACGCGAGTGCGAGGGTCGCGCTCGTGACGCCAACAATGACTCTTCCAAGCATCGAGGACCTCCGTGCCGCCGGCCCCTCGAATCGACGACGCTACGACGGGCGCGAAGCCGCGCCCATGTGGCCATACGCCGGACTGTGCGGATCGGATCCCGGAGGCCTGCCATCCGATCCTAAGTCGTGGTCGCGGCTCCAGGAACCTGGCTGAACGTGCCGTTGATCGAGGCAGCCGCCTCCGTTGGAAACCAGAGCTCGGCGTGCTCCTCGGCGTAGGTCTCC
>CAYXVP010000210.1:488-4199 GCA_964468305.1 uncultured Anaerolinea sp.
GCCATTGTCGTTCAGGAAGCAATCCAGGAACGGCAGGCCGACCGAGACGGCGGCACCGTACAGAGAGCCACGCAGCAACGTGCGACGAGGAAGACGACCCGACATGATCATTCTCCTGGCTTGCCCGGCTCATTGGCGCCGGACGTTTCGTTGGAAGAACCGACGACGGCATCGGGAGCGGCAACGCGATAGAACTGCGGATCGGTCGCGATCCGATGCAGGTTGGAGACGGTCTCCTGATCGTAGGCCCGGTAGTAGACCTCGAGGCCGTTGAGGCCCATCTCGACGAGCGCCCGAACCCAGTCGCGGTGCTCCGTCGCCTCCGCGTAGTGCGCGAGGGACGCGAGGCCGCCCGCCGCGCGGATGGCCCGGATCGCCTCCGCGGGCCCGAGGCCTTCGCGCGGCACGTACGCCGGTCGGCCCCGCGAGAGGTGCTGCCGGAAGGCGTCCTCGACGCTCGTCGCGTAGCCGCACTTGATCAGCGCTCGGGCGAGGCGCGGCCGGCCCAGCGCGTCCTCGTCCGTCGTCGGCGGGAGGCTCTCAAGGGCGCGGTCGATCGGTATGCCCTGGTCGCGAAGCTTGGCGACCATCCGGTCGAAGCGAACTCGGCGCGCGTCGCGCTGTCGAGCGAGCGCCGCCTCGAGCGCATCGTCGTCGGGATCCACTCCGAGCCCGAGGACGTGGACCTCACCCTCCATCACGTGCTGGCGGTGCTCGACGACGGAGTTGATCTCGATGCCCGGCACGAGCTCGAGCCCGGGCGGCATGGCGCCTCGCCGCAGCTCGCGAACGCCGGCGAGGGTGTCGTGATCGGTGATGGCGAGGAGGCGCACGCCGGCGGCGGCCGCCGCCTGGACGAGCTGGCTCGGGCTGAGCAGTCCGTCCGAGCGGAGGGTATGCGTGTGGAGATCGACGGTCGACGGCGTCGGCGGTCGGAATCGCCCCTCGCCAGTGTGGTGCCGGTCCACGTTCGCGTCACGGCCAGCGGTCGCGCCGGGATCGGCGGTCATGCCTCCCAGACCTGCTGGACGCGCTCGATCGCGAGCGCCCGCCCCGTGGCGGGATCGATGTCGATCTGTGTCGCGTTGAAGACCACCGACCCATCGCCGACCTCGAAGCGCGTCGGCAGGCCGTTGAGGAATCGGGGCAGCACCGTGGCCGGATCGAAGCCGATGATCGACCACGCCGGCCCGGTGCAGCCGAGGTCGCTCTGGTATGCCGTGCCGCCGGGGAGGATGCGCTCGTCCGCGGTCGGGATGTGGGTGTGCGTCCCGACCACCGCCGACACCCGGCCGTCGAGGTGCACGCCCATCGCGTTCTTCTCGGACGTGATCTCGCAGTGGAAGTCGACCAAGCGGACCGGCGCCAGCGGCTCACTCGCCTCGTCGAGCAGCCGATCGGCCTCGTGGAACGGGTTCTCGATCGGCTGCATGTACGTGCGGCCCTGCAGGTTGATGACCACCAGGTCCGTGCCGTCGAGCGCCTGGTAGGTACCCCAGCCGCGGCCCGGCACGCCGGTCGTGCCGTAGTTCAGCGGCCGCAAGATTCGGTCGTTCGATTCCAGCGCCGGGTAGATTTCCTTCTTGTCCCAGATGTGATTGCCCGACGTCAGCACGTCCACACCGACCGCCAAGAGGGCGTCGGCGACGTTCGGCGTCAGGCCCATCCCGCCGGCGAGGTTCTCGCCGTTGGCCGTGACGAAGTCGATCGAGCGCTGTACGCGCAGCCCCGGCAGCAGCGCCTCGACCGCGAGGCGACCGGGCTTGCCGATCACGTCACCGATGAGCAGCACGCGGCAGGCGCCGGCGGGGCGCATGGCGTTGCCGTTGGCCGGGTTGCCGAGCCGAACCTTGCCGGCGGCCCGGGAATCCGAGGGGGTCTCTGGCACGCCGGGAGGCTATCACCGCGCGAGCTCCGGGCCGGCCCGTGGGAGGCGCGGTTGACGCTCGAATGCAACCAGGGCTACGGTCGGGCTCCAAGATCCCATCGACGTCAGGTTCCCGTGCCCCTGTCTCACCCGCGCCTTCGGCGGCTTCCCGTTGCAGCTCCGCTTGCCGTCTGTGCCGTGCTGCTCCTCGCCGGGCCGGCGACCGCCGTTTCGGCGGAGCACGACAGCGCACAGGCGGACGGCACCATCGTTCCCCGTGGCTACGACGTCTCGTATCCACAGTGCGCTCGGCTGCTTCCGTCGAAACCGGCATTCGCGATCGTCGGCGTGAACGGCGGCAAGGCGTTCAGCGTGAACCCGTGCCTCGCGGCGGAGATCGCCTGGGGCGGCGGCCCCAGCGCGTCCCTCTACGTCAACACCGGCAACCCGGGGCCGGCGAAGTCGACCTTCTGGCCGAGAAATCAGCTGTGGCCGCGGACGTGTGACCCGGCGAACCTCGACACCGCCGATTGCGCCTACGACTACGGCTGGAACGCGGCGGTGCAGTCGTTCCAGACGGCGGTCGATGCGTACGCGTCGCTCGGAATCACCGTGACTCCCGCCGCGACCGCGTGGTGGCTCGACGTCGAGACGTCGAACAGCTGGCGATCGGACAATCTCGACTTCAACGTTGCGGCGCTCCTGGGCGAGGTCGATTCACTGCGGTTCGCGGGGGTGATCCGCATCGGGCTGTACTCGACCCGCTACCAGTGGAACAAGATCACCGGGGGCTCGCTGGCATTCAGCCGCGCACCGAGCTGGCTGGCCGGCGGCGGCTCGCTGAAGGGCGCGCAGCGGCTGTGCACGCGGCGCGGGTTCACGGGCGGGCCCACGGTCCTCGTCCAGTACCTCGCCTTCCGATTCGACGCCGACCTCGCCTGCTCGCCGGCGTGAGCGTCCCGGCTACTTCGCGTACTCGACCGCGCGGGTCTCCCGGATGACCGTGACCTTGATCTGGCCCGGGTAGGTCAGCTGCTCCTCGATCTTCTTCACGATGTCCCGCGCGAGGCGCGTGGCGGACAGGTCGTCGATCTCCTCCGGTCGGACGAGGATGCGGACCTCGCGGCCGGCCTGCACGGCGAACGACTTCTCGACCCCGCCGAAGCTCTCGGCGATTGCCTGCAGGTCCTCGAGGCGCTTGACGTAGGTCTCCATCGTCTCGCCCCGGGCACCCGGCCGTGACGCGCTGATCGCGTCGGCGACCTGGACGATCGGCGCCTCCAGGCAGGCGTACTCGACCTCCTGGTGATGCGCCGCGATGCCGTTGATCACCTTGAAGGGGAGCTCGTGCTTCTGGGCGATCTGTGCGCCGATGGCCGCGTGCGGGCCCTCGACCTCGTGGTCGACCGCCTTGCCGATGTCGTGCAGCAACCCGCCCATCTTGGCGGCCATGACGTCGGCCCCGATCTCGGACGCGATGGTCGCGGCGAGGAAGCTCGTCTCGATCGAGTGGAGCAGCACGTTCTGGCCGTAGCTGGTGCGGTACTTGAGCCGGCCGAGCAGCTTGAGCAGGTCCGGCGGGAGGCCGGGCACACCGGCGTCGTAGGCGGCCTGCTCGCCGGCCTGACGGATGACGAGGTCGACCTCGGCGCGAGCCTTGGCGACGACCTCCTCGATGCGGCCGGGATGGATGCGCCCGTCGCCCATCAGCTTCGTCAGGGAGATGCGCGCGACCTCGCGACGCACCGGGTCGAACCCTGACAGGACCACGGTCTCCGGCGTGTCGTCGATGATCAGGTCGACGCCGGTCGCCTGCTCGAGGGCTCGGATGTTGCGGCCCTCAC
>CAYXVP010000211.1:0-4169 GCA_964468305.1 uncultured Anaerolinea sp.
TGGCCGTACAGATGCGCGCAGGGGAGCAAATCGCTCGCTTTGGCAAGGCCGTTGCGATGCAGCGATCGACGGGCTCTCCGGCATTCTTCAGGATCAGGCAGGGGTCGATCCGGAGCAGAGTGGCCGGGGAGAGCAGGGCCCAGACCGAGCCATAGCCCACAGCAACTGCTACAGCGGGCCCTCCCTGGGTAGGAAGGCGGCTCTTGCCCGTGATCCGTCCCGAGGTCCGGTCGATCCGGAACAACGTGCCGTCCAGAGTGAGAAGCAAGACCGCGCTGTCGTCCCTGCGACGGCCTGCACATCCGCGGCGAGACGCACCGGCACTGGATCAGCCGGCGCGCACGTGAGCAGTTCGATGCGGGGCTCATCGAGGAGGCGCGCGCCCTTCGCGAGCGGTTCGATCCGGGCTTGCCGGCGTTCTCGGCGATCGGCTACCGCGAGGCGTGGGCGTTCATCGATGGCTCACTGACCCTCGAGCAGGCGATCGAGCTCGATGCCCGTCGGAATGAGCAGTTCGCGAAGCGCCAGGCGACCTGGTTCCGCACCGAGCGCGACATCAGCTGGCTGGATGGGGCGGACGACGCGCTCGAGCCGGCCCTCCGGGCGGCCAGGGCGTTGATTGCCGGGGCGAGACGCGATCGGGGCGTCTAGCCGGCCGCGTTCACCCGGTAGTGCAGGATGAGGATGCCGCGGCTCGTCGTCTGCGACTTCGCGAGCTCCAGCGGCAGCTTGGCCATCCCGTTCTCGAACAGGCGCTTGCCCGTGCCGACGACGACCGGGTACAGCTGCAGCCGCAGCTCGTCGAGCACCCCGTCACGGAGCAGGGACCGGACGAGGGTCGAGCTACCGGTGATGCCGAGGTTCTTACCCGGCTGCGCCTTGAGCCGGCGCAGCGCCCCGGCGACGTCGCCGCCGATGAACGAGGTGTTCTTCCAGTCGGAGCTCGTCAGCGTGTTCGAGACGACGAGCTTGGGCGTGTTGTTGATGTAGGCCGAAAAGGGGTCGTCCTGCGGCTGGCTCGGCCAGAAGGCCTCGAACTCCTGGAACGTCCTGCGGCCGAGGAGGATCGTGTCGGCCTCCTCGAGGGCCTCGCCGATGTCCTGGCCGGCCTCGTCGTCCATCAGTCCGATCTGCCAGTCCTGGGGCGACTCGGTGACCCCGTCGAGCGAGATGAACAGGCCGGCGACGATCTTTCGCATCAGGTGCCCTCCGCGGGCAGGATAGCCCGGCGGCGCTCGCGGCTATCCTTCGCCGGTCATGGCACCGACCCAACTGATCGAGCTCGAGCGACCCGTCGAGAAGGCGTTTCTCGTCGCGGTCGACACCGGCGTGGAGCCCGGCTGGAACGCCGAGGACTCCCTCGCCGAGCTGGCCAACCTCGCCCTCACCGCGGGCGCGGACGTGGTCGGCGCGGAATGGCAGAACCGGCGCCATGTCGACCCGCACTGGTACGTCGGCAAGGGCAAGGCCGAGGAGCTCGTCGCGGCCAAGTCCGAGACGGGCTTCGACCTGCTCGTCGCCGACGACGAGCTGTCGCCGACGCAGCAGCGGACGCTCGAGGGCCTGGTCAAGGTCAAGGTGATCGATCGAAGCCGACTGATCCTCGACATCTTCGCCCAGCACGCGCGGACGCACGAGGGCCGCCTCCAGGTGGAGCTGGCCCAGCTCGAATACCAGCTCCCGCGCCTGACGCGGCTGTGGACGCACCTGTCACGGACGCAGGGTGGCATCGGCTCGCGAGGACCGGGCGAGAGCCAGCTCGAGACCGACCGGCGCGTCATCCGCGACCGGATCAAGCGCATGAAGGAGCGTGTCGGCGACGTCCGGCGGGCGCGAGAGACGGCCGCGCGGGGGCGCGATCGGCGGCTGATGCCAACGGTCGGCATCGTCGGCTACACGAACTCCGGCAAGTCGACGCTGCTCAATGCCCTGGTCGGGAGCGAGGTCACGCGGGCCGAGAACAAGCTGTTCGCGACCCTCGACCCCACGTCCCGCCAGGTGAAGCTGGGCGACGGCCAGACCGCGATCTTGACCGACACGGTGGGCTTCATCCATAAGCTCCCGCACCAGCTCGTCGATGCCTTCCGGGCGACGCTCGAAGAGGTGAATCGCGCCGACGTGCTCGTCGAGGTCGTCGATGCGGCCGACCCCCACGCCACGGAGCACCGGACGACGGTCCAAGCCGTGCTGGACGAGCTCGGCGCCGGCGAGAAGCCGCGCCTGGTCGCGTTCAACAAGGCGGACCTCCTGACCTCCGCTGCGGCGGGCAATGGCAACGGCGGGGGAGGGGAGTCCGCGCTCATCGCCCCGACCTTCGGTGGCGCCGTCTTGGTCTCGGCGCTGACGGGCTTCGGGCTGGACACGCTCCGGGTCGAGCTGTCCGCGGTGCTCGCCTCGCTGTGGGAGGACGTCGACGTCCGGCTGCCGTACACCGCGGGCGAGCTGCTCGCGCGCGTGCGCGAGCGCGGGACCATCGAGCTCGACTACGGCGGGCGCGATGTACGCATACAGGGGCGCGTGGCGCCGGCACTCGCGAACGAGCTTCGTGGACGAGCTGTGGACGGGACCCCCGATTCCGACGGATGAACTTCGAAAGTCGTGGATAAGTGGGTTCCGGTGGCTTGGCGGGCGCCCGTATTCTTCCTCTTGCCCAGAGGGGCAACGATCAACTAGCGGTCTCGCTCGGTGCTTGCATCGAGCTCCGCGACAGGTGCTTGCATCAGTCGTGGTGGGGATCGCATAGGGACCGAGGTTCCTCTGGGCGTTTCGCTGTTCCCGGCGGAATCCGGCCTTGGCGAAGCGCATCATTCCCGACGTGATCGACAGCGTCGCGCGGCGCACTGGCCCCGGGCTCTATTCCCAGATCGAGCTCCCGGACGGCCGCTCCCTCGACGTCTGGCAGGCCGGCCCGCGGGATGGCGAGCCGCTGGTGTTCCATCACGGCACCCCCGGAGCCGGAGTGCCCTTCGATCAGCATGTCGCGGCGATGGCCAATCGTGGGCTGCGCTACATCGGCTGGTCCCGGCCTGGCTACGGCTCGTCCACCAGCCGACCCGGCCGGAGCGTCGCCGACGACGCCGACGACGCCGTGGCCGTCCTCGACCAGCTCGGCATCGAGCGGGCGTGGGCGATCGGCTGGTCGGGCGGCGGCCCGCACGCCCTGGGCTTCGCGGCGCAGCAGCCCGCGCGCGTCCGCGGCGTGGCCCTCATCGGATCGGTGGCACCGTGGGGCGCCGAGGGTCTCGACTTCCTGGCGGGGATGGGCGCGGAGAACGTCGAGGAGTTCTCGGCGGCCGTCGAGGGCGAGGCGGCGATCCGGCCCTTCGTCGAGCGGGCTTGGCCCGAGTACCGCGACATCAGGCCGGAGCAGGTCGCGGCGGGGTTCGGGGACCTCGTCGACGACGTCGACCGCGGCTCGATCTCGGGCGGGCTCGCGACGTGGCTCAGCGAGCTCTTCCACGAGTCCCTGCGGGAGGGTTTCGTCGGCTGGCTCGAGGAAGACCTCCTCTTCACCCGGGCCTGGGGCTTCGACCTCGCCTCGATCCGCTTGCCGGTCCACGTCTGGCAGGGTGCGCACGATCGGATGGTCCCGTACGCCCACGGGCAGTGGCTCGCCGCCCACGTCCCGACCGCGCGGCCGCACCTGTTCGACGAGCACGGCCACCTGACGCTGCTGGTCGATTCGTTCCCGCGCATCCTCGACGAGCTGCTGGCGGCGGGCGGCTAGCACATCGCCGGCAGGGTGCGCTGGGCGTCTCGACCGGTCGCCGTGGACAGCCTGTGGACGTGACGGGCTCGATCGCGCGACGTTCTCGGAATCTCGTGGATAAGGCGCTTCCACGACCCGGGCCTGCGCCCGTACATTTCGTCTTGCCCGGAGGGGCCCTGAGCCACCGAGGCGGACCGGTCGATGCTCGCATCGACAGCAGGTTCGGTACTTGTACCGGACATGTGGTCAGCCACGGAGCGCAGCGGTTCCTTCGGGCGTTTTGTTGTGCCCGGCGATCGCTCGCCGGCGGGACGACGGGCTAGGGGAGGGCGCGTGGCGGCGGGCGGATCCGGGCGGTGAACCGGATCGAGGGCTGGTCGGGAGCGCCGCTCGAGTCACGCCTGCCGACGGTCGCGCTCGTCGCCGCGGTGGGTTTCGGCGCGCTCGTGCGACCCGCCGC